>MAVP01000171.1 GCA_001751075.1 Desulfobacterales bacterium S7086C20
GGTTTGAGACCTTCCTTTGATTGAAACTATTTCCCCTTCATCCAGGAAAACATCGGCAACCTTGATAGCTTGTGGCAAGAGCCCACCAGGATTGTCCCTAAGATCCAAGATTAAGCCTTTCACAGGGATCTCGGCAGATTCATGTTCTTCTAGGGCTGCCAGCACATCTTCAAACGTTCCCTCTCGGAAACTACTAATCCGCAGGTAAACATAGCCCGGCTCGAGTGTATACGAGCGAACACTCTGCAAGGGGATAACATCGCGCTCGAGTTTGAACTCCTTCGGTTTAGAAAAGCCTTTTCGCATGACAGTAATTACTACTGTTGTTCCCTTTTTCCCCCGCATTTTCTTGACAGCTTCCCACAGCTTCATCTTTTTTGTATGTTTATCACCTACCATTATAATATGGTCTCCAGCCTTGATACCGGCCTTGTAGGCAGGAGTTCCCTCAATAGGTGAGACCACAGTAAGCAAACCGTCCTCCATGGTAATGACTATACCGATACCGCCAAACTCACCCTTGGTGTCTATTCTAAGTTCCTTGTATGCAGTCGGTGACAAGAAGCTGGAATGAGGATCTAGAGATTCTAGCATGCCGTGTATTGCTCCACGGATAAGTTCTTTGGAATCCACAGGGTCAACATAGCTTTCTTCAATAATATCAAGAATATCACCAAATATTTTTAGTTCTTTATAGGTATTATCTGTTTCTGCCAGCAGGTTTTTGTCTATCTTGGCGGTCCCGATCAACAGGACGATCGAACAAAAAAGCGCTATTCCGATAATATTCCTATGCGTTGTCAAAAAAGACTTCATGCCTCCTCCTCATTACATCCAAGATCCCACACCGCTGTGGCGGAATCAAAGTGGATGCCATCTTTATGATAAATCTCCAGCCAAATCGATACCATAGTTGACACATATCATAAGTTATGGTCAAGCCCTAAATTTGATGGACTCGTAAAAAGTCCACAAACAGACGGCACAGTAAAAAGCTCCAGATGCAAGGCGCGCGTACTGTTTTCAAGCCACTTTAGTGACGCTGTCTTGAGGAATGAGACGTACTTATCGTACATCGCAATGACGAAAGATGAAGCGCAACACCGCAGATGGACTTTTTACTGTGTCGTCAAATTTGTTATCGGCAACACACGTTTTATTCTTGTCTTAACCACGCCGCGGGATCCAATGACTTTCCGTAATGCCTGATCTCAAAATAAAGCCCCTGCCCCGCATCTATTCCGATATCTCCCACCGTTCCGATAACCTCCCCAGCCAAAACCAAGTCTCCTTGCTTTTTGTAAGGCTCACCCAACTGTGCAGATAGCGTGTAGTAGTGGTTCCCGTGGTTGATGATCATGATATTTCCGTATCCGTTAAACCAATCCGCATAGATTACCCGACCGTCACCGACAGCCCGCACCGGGATGCCAAGATTGGCACTAAAGGTTATGCCGTTTCTAAACCCCTTAATATCATAACGGCCTTCGATTTCATAAGGCCCAAAAGGCTTGACGGGCTTGCCCTGTACAGGTAGGGGTAAATGTCCTTTCAATGCAAAAAACGAGCCGGGCGCAAGGTACCGGTTAGATACATTGACGTCCCTTTCTTCCCTAAGAGTTTGGATGGTCTCATCGAGTTTCTTTGCAGATTTTTTTAGTGCTGCCAGATACTTAATGGTTTGTTCTTTATCTCCGCGAATAGTTTCAAGCAACTCGCCTCGCCTGTCCCTCTGTTCTGTTATGTCGGACACTTTTTGTTTACACTCAAGCAAGAGGCATCCCTTTTCTTGCTCTACTCCCATTATCTGTTGGCCTAGAGCTTGGAGGTGGTCCTTTTTGTTTTGAAGCGTGTCCCACAGATCAGAATCGTGTTGGAGAATCACTTGTAACGCTTTTTTTCTTTGCCAAAACCGGGACAAAGGCGTGGCGGAGAAAATAATCGGAGCAATACCTACTCGTCCAAGTTTATAGAACGCCACCAAACGCTCGGAAGCATAGTTCTCTAAGGCCTTAATTTCTTGGCGTAAGTTATTGCGTTTCGCTTTTATAGTCTTTACCTTACTTTTCAATCTTGTGATTTCAAAACGTATCTCTTTTTCACTTTTCCGTAATTTGTTTAGCCGCAAATTCAGTATATCGAGTTCCTTAATAATAGGCGATTCTTGAGATTCAAGCCCCGCAACCTTTTCTTTCGATTTGCTGATTTTTTCTTGTGTAGCCCCGATCTTGATCTCGAGCCCCTTGACTTCCCTTTCAATATCCACAGAAAGGTTTCCTGCTCGGACATCTTGGCTCGAGAGGAAAGTTATCGCCGTCAAGGCGACTACGATTTTAAGAACTGTTTTAGAGATATATAAGAACCTAGCCACGCAATCACCACCCCTATCAAAAGAAGCTCGTATACCTCTGTCAGTGATAAAAACCGTACTTCCCAGGTTGCCATTAATGCCCCATAAGCTTCGATTTTTGCTATAAAGATGTTATATACGGCAAAGAGCAACGTAATGGCTAAAAGACTACCGAGGAGACCCTGGATAAGATTTTGGATATAAAAAGGGGCTTTTATAAAGGAATCGGTTGCACCAACAAGTCTCATAATATCCAGTTCATCACGCTGAGCATAAAGAGTAAGCCCAATTGTGTTGCTACAGATAAAGACCGTGGTTGCAAAAACGACCAGACCAACGACTAAGCTTGCCAGCCTAAAAAAGCTTATGAAACCAGAGAAACGGTGTAACCATGCCTTGGCATACTCAACGTCATTAATTTCGGGGAACTCGTTAATTTTTCTAGAAAGCAGTGTAACATTGACCCGGTTTTTTTGTGATTCAACCAAGTCTATTGTAAAGGACGCCGGCAAGGGATTTGTGTGTAATCCATCCAACAACGAAGAACGGTGTTTCATCTGCTGTCGTAACTGTGTTAAGGCTTCATCTTTGGATGTGTAAGAAACTTCCTTGACGCCATTGAGTTTCGATATGGTTTGTGCAAGTAAGGTCCGTTGCCTGTCGGAGACACCATCTTTTATGTATGCAACTATACGTATGTCTTGCTGCCAGACCTCTATAAGATCGTTTAGGTTTGTATACAGTATTATAAAACAACCCGTGATCAAAAGACACAAACCTATGGTGCCCGTAGCCGCCAGGTGTAAATATGGAGTGGCCACAAAATTGCGTTTCATTCTCTTTAAAACAGAGACAATCTTCGTCGGGTTCATAGATGGTTCTTGATCTCCATGTGTCCTTGGTCCAACGATACGATGCGCGCGCGTACCTTACTTAGCAGCAGTTTGTCATGAGTTGCCACTATTATGGTAGTTCCCAGCTTGTGGAGTTGTGCAAAGAGATCGAAGACCATATCCGAAGCATCCGCATCAAGATTGCCCGTTGGCTCATCTGCCAGCAAAATCAAGGGCTTTCCCACCGCAGCCCTGGCAACGGCGATACGCTGTTGTTCCCCACCCGAAAGGCGCGCGGGATAAGCATGAAGGGTCTTTTCTAAGCCCACCATTCTAAGGACTTGGTGCACTCTTTTTGGAATGTAGCGTGCTTGGTGACCGGCTGCTTCCAGAACTAGGGCAATGTTTTCGTAAACCGTGTAGTGATCTATTAGCCTGAAGTCTTGAAAGACAACACCAATGTCACGCCTGAGAAGGGGGATTTTCCGTCGAGGGATGCGTTGAAGGTTGATCCCTTTTACTAAAATGTGTCCTTGCGTGACCTGTTCATCACGGAAGAGCAAGCGCAAAAAAGTGGTTTTTCCGGCGCCACTTGGGCCGGCGATAAAGAGGAATTCGTTTTCTAGAACCGTCAGATTGATGTCAAAAAGAGTCGGCCTGGGCCCATAGTTTTTATAGACGTGGAACACTTCTATTATGTGTCTTTTCCCGCTTTCGTTGAATCTTGTCACCTGTTCTAACATCCCGGAAATTCTACAATTGGTTGAAAAAGATCTTTTAATGACTCCTGATTTATACCACTTCCATTATTCTCCCGCCCAACTTTCCTCGGCGCCCGTAGCCCTGTTAAGGGCCGCCTTTGACAAGTTAATGGCAGTACGTGCATTGAAGTAGTTGTTCTGCGTTTTGGTGAGCAATGTGCGAGCATCGATGACCTCAGTGGATGTTGCCACCTGTTCCTTGTAGCGTTCTTCGCTGATCCTGACATTCTCCTTGGCCTGCGTTACAGCTATCTTTTCGGTTACCAAGATACTTTCAGCATCTTTCAATCTTAGGTAGGCTGTTTTAACTTCTTGACGGATGTCGTTTTCAACATTGATCATATTAAGTTTGGCCTGCGAGAGGTATTTTAATTTCTCGATCACACCAAACCGGGTTTTTCCCCATTGCCAGAAAGTCCACGATGCAGTTGCCGCCAGGTTCCATTCTTCCTCATCTGAAATTCCTGTTCCGCCGTTTATATCAGGAGTGTCTCCTGTTTTCGAGTAGTTGGCTTGTAGGTTAACGGAAGGATAGTAATCCTTTTTTGCCAAAGTGACACCTCTTTGGGCCTTTTCCACTGCCAGGGCGGCAAGGTGTCTCTCGGGTCTTTGTTTAAGGGCGACTTCAAGGCAACCCTTGTAGCTTTTAGTAAAAGGTTCTTGTTTGCCCACTTTTTCTATAGAAAAGTGTGCATCTATTTG
>MAVP01000172.1 GCA_001751075.1 Desulfobacterales bacterium S7086C20
TGTGGATGCATAGAAGGGGGGTGTGGATATGAGAAGACTCGGTTTAGTATTGTTGGCAATCGGAATCGTCTGCATTATCGGTTGCACCTCATCAGGAAACCCGGAGGCTGAAGATGCTGCAATAGCGTCGGCAAGGGCCTGGCTCGCTTTAATAGACAACGAGCAATATGGTGAGAGCTGGGATGAAGCGGCCCGGCTTTTCAAGGGCGCTGTGACTAAAATACAATGGCAACAGACGATGCAGGCACTGAGAAAGCCATTCGGGAAGAATATTTCAAGGGAACTCAAGTCAAAAAGCTATCAAACGAGCCTTCCCGGGTCCCCGGATGGAGAATATGTTGTGATCCAATTCAAGGCCTCCTTTGAGAACAAAAAATCCGCCGTAGAGACTATTACGCCCATGCGCGAAAAGGACGGGGAATGGCGAGTCTCGGGCTACTATATGAAATAGGGGGCCACACTTGTCCAAAAACGATTTCACCACAGAGTCGCAGAGAACGCAGAGAAAGAAGTTTAGGGAAAAGACTATAAACAAAACTCAGCGTCCTCTTTCAAAACCATCCCGTATGGCATAAATGCAACCTGAGAATGTTTACAAAATAATTTAGCGCTTATGGGGATAAACCCCGCTCCTACAAAGTATCTACCAGACTGAATGTAGGGGCGGGGTTTGCATTCTGACATGTTATCGACAGAGAAAGGGAAAATATAATGGATACCGAGACAACCGGGAAGTATACTTTTGAAACAGGAATCTACAGGCCGCCGAGCGAAGGCGGCAGTTGTTCTCTACTGCTTAGGCTTACACGGAATTGTCCTTGGAACAAGTGCACCTTTTGCGGCATGTATAAGGATGAAAAATTCATGCTCCGGTCATCGGAAGAGATAAAGAAAGACATTGATTCGATTTCGGGTATCAGAAACGACCTCAAGACGATTTCCCGTGAGCTTGGTTTCGGAGGTGAGTTGAACAGAGATGTGGTCATTGAGATGATTAGAAAAAATCCATCTTTGAATACAAATCATGGATTTTCGATGGTCCTTGAATGGCTTTTTTCCGGTGGGAAAACGGCCTTTTTACAAGACGCAAACAGTTTGATCATGAAGAGCGATAAGTTAATCGATGTACTGAGGCATCTTCGAAAATCTTTTGCATCACTCAACAGAGTAACCTCATACGCCAGATCAAAAACGCTGGCCCGAAAAAACCAGGAGGAACTGCAAGGTATACGTGAAGCAGGCCTGGATAGACTGCATGTCGGACTGGAAACCGGGGACGATAAATTGCTCAAAAAGGTCAAGAAAGGGGTTTCAAGCGAGGAGCACATTGCCGGGGGTAGACAGGCCGTGAAGGCCGGATTTCAGTTGTCCGAATACTGGATGCCGGGCCTGGGAGGAAAGGAAAGATGGAAGCCCCATGCACTGGGCACGGCACGAGTCTTAAATGAAATAAATCCCCACTATATCCGGTCAAGGCCCTTTTTCCCTTTCCCTGGAACGCCCATTTATGAGGAGCATACACGTGGTGAACTGGGGATGTTGTCCCCCCGTGAGCAGCTAACCGAGTTGAAGCTCATGATAGATGAACTGGACGTAACATCCAGGGTGTGTTTTGATCACATGGGCAATTGTTGGAGAAATGGGAATGGCGGACTTCTTTTCAGCCAGGATTACGAAGGATACAAATTCCCGGAGGAGAAATCCTTTCTTTTAAAATTGATTGAGGAAGGGATGGAGGCCCAGGCATCCCTATGGCAAAACCCTTTATGAAAACGTAAGCGTTCCCAGGCTCAGTCGCCGACGCGCCAAAGCCGCTATGGCGACGGCGCGAGTTCACCCCTGCCCGACGAATGGCAGGCGGGGTTCAGGGTTGCAATGCAGGAACCACACCCAATCAACGCCCGGATAACCCCTCGATCAGGGCCAAAACATTACGACCCAATACCTGGTGGTTGTATCCCCCTTCGAGGAGGGCAAAACACCCGCCCCCGATCTGTTCGGCAGCCGCACGTACTATCTCCCCTATATCCCTGTAGTCTTCGGTGAGAAGCGTTCCACCCCAGTCATCCTCATGGTTGTCAAACCCGGCTGAAATTCCGATGATGTCCGCCTGGCAATGCCCCATTTCCTCTTTCACTTCAGCCATGTAATCTTCGCGATGGCCGGACGCCACGTTGTAGACGGTAACATAATCTTTGCCTTTGAAGATATTAACCGTACCGTCTCCGAAATGGAGGTCGATATCAAGCACATAAGCGCTTTGGATCTTGTTTTTCGCCTTCAGATGTTCGATAGCAATTGCCATGTTGTTGAAATAGCAAAAACCCCAGGCCGAGTCTGAGGAGGCGTGATGGCCGGGAGGCCGGATCAGGCCGAAGCATGGCTCTTCCAGGCCCAGGGTGGCCGCCTGGATGGCGCCGCCCGCAGCCAGGGCTGCTACATCATAAACACCCTGTTGTTTGACACGTTCCACATGGGGTTCTGTATGAACGGCGGCAATATCAGAGGATGAAGCAGGCTCGGCCTCTATAAAATCCACATGTGGCGTGATTACCTCCATCACCGCTTCCATGCGGCCCGAAGCTGCCGCAGGATCAGAGGCGTAGACCTGATAAAAATCTTCATGAAATATGACCTTCATAAACAATCACCTCAGTGTTTTCCCAAAATGTCTTGCCGTTAAATCCATCTGTTTGCCAATCTCGCTTCCCTATGCAATAATAGCACATTGTTAAAAGGATTTGCTCCCTTACCGCTGTCAGTGCAGCCGATCACTACATGCCCCGATCCGTGACGAGTGCCTTGCGTTTTACAACATATCCCTGGGCTTCAACGCTCTTGGTCAGTTTTTTCCTTTCTTTCTTCATATGCTCTGCAATTACAATTTCCACCCTGTTGCCTTGGTTTAATAGTTGCCCCCTTACTTTGTCGTCATAAGGTCTTTGAGTGATGATGATACCCTTCCTAAATCCCTCTCTTCTCAAATGATCCACGAACTGAAGGAAATCCAAAACATGGACCTCCTTAAGCTCAGTGATTAGAATCGTGAATTCCTGAGCAATAATCTTTTGGACATCTTTTTCTTTACTCAGGCTATCCACCGCCAAATCGATGTGCAATTTAACCAGATGAAAATCCGCATCCGGATAAAGCAACACGGCAAATATAATATTTCCATATCGTTTGACTGCCCATCTATCCGTAGTGTCAGCGTCGGGCATTTCAGCAAAATCCTCTCCTCTTTTTTGAACCAG
This sequence comes from Desulfobacterales bacterium S7086C20, assembly GCA_001751075.1. GTDB lineage: Bacteria > Desulfobacterota > Desulfobacteria > Desulfobacterales. The sequence continues at coordinate 3,255 of MAVP01000172.1, forward strand.
ACGAATTAGTTCCACGATCTTCTGGGAAAGCGCTCCTTTTTGATGCTCACTCGCGTATCGAGGTATCTCTTTCGCGATTATCCGACCTGAGGAAGTGCATAACACACAACCGCCCACTTCGGATAAGGAATTAATCTCTAAAAGTATTCCCCTGACAGACATCTGCTTTCCTCCTATGACGTAAATGTGATGAAAAAATCATTCTTCTGCACTAACCCTTAGTTTCAAAAAACAAGCCCTCTACATTCCGCAGTTTTTCCCTTTCATTTTCTAATCTATCAAAATACTCTTTCTTTTTCAAAAGATATGTGGATACAAACACCTTGAGCGGTTTCAATAAAAGATTCCCTTCTCTTTCCCTGTTTATTCCATTGAATATCCTTGCAAAATCATTTACTGCACAGGGGTCGAACCAAACTCCTGTGAGGAATTCAGCCCTCAACAATACCTTCTCCAGTCTTTTCCCCAGGTAATTAAAGTGTGGATAGATTGTTTTAGTCGCTATCCATCCCAATGCCCTGTTTGATGCAACAATGAAAAATAGATCGTGTTGGCCTTTAGCCAACTCGGCTATTCTCTCCAAGGCCATGTAATTAAAAGATGCAAATCCTATGTACTTACAAATTGCCTCAGCCTCTCCGGCGGAATAGCTCTTCACCGCTTCATCTATAACATCCAAAGCCCCTGAAATTGCCGCTTCGTCCCGTATATCGAGCCTTTTGGAGTCATCGCATTTTATTTCAATATAGATATGCTTGTCTTTCTCATGATACTTTGCATCAATGAAGCCCATGATCACTTTCCTCAATGTATTCCTTTTGAGGTAGTCTACTGCATAAGGCGCCAGGTTAATTTCGAGTTTATTATGTACAACGTATATATCCCTGACACCCTCATCTATGATATTTTTTTTATCTATCTGAATATCAATCTCAATCCCATCCAAGCGATAGTCTTCAAAACTCTTCTTCATCAACTCCAAAATATCCGCCGTATCTATGGACATTTTTTCCGGGTCCTTTGGATATCGTTCAAAGGCCCCCGCCTGGTGCCCTATTTTCAGGAGCCTGTGGCTTTCTACTATTCCCAGGCATTTTTTTGTCCTTCTGTTGTAGTATTCAATTTTTTCTACTACCTTATCTCTTGAAACCGCGCCGCGGGGTTTGTTGCAAAGCGAGAAAGGCTTGGCTGATCTTCTTGACGTCATTTTCTTACCTTTTGTTTCCTTTAGAACCAGTCAGGCAAATCTCCCCCCAGGAGAAAATTCGATTCACCACAGAGTCGCAGAGGACACAGAGTAAGAAATTTTTCAGAATTCCTGAGAGGGGAATTCTGAAAAAACTGACTTCGA
>MAVP01000173.1 GCA_001751075.1 Desulfobacterales bacterium S7086C20
GATTGTCTGATGAAACATGAGGCAGTGGCATTAGTTGGTGTAATAGGGGTACCTGACCCTGTTAGGGGAGAAATTGTAAAGGCTTTTATCCAACCCAAGGAAGGCGTGAAAGTGGACGAAGTTCTCGAAGAAAACATCAAGCAGCATGTGAAAACCAAGCTAGAAGCACATGCGTATCCCCGGGAAGTAGAGTTCCTGAAAAAGATGCCCAGAACAAAAACAGGAAAGATCTTGAAGCAAGAACTGCGCAGGATGCATGAAGAAAAAAGTAAAAAAGGAAAGAAGGGAATGTAAAGATTTTTTCCAGCTGAGTAATTCTTGTTTTATCATTAATAAATCGGAGGCTTATATATGACAAAAAAGACGGTTCTTTACAGCCGGGATGGAAACGTTGGTATTATTACTCTGAATAGGCCGGAGCGTCTAAACGCAATAAATGGGGGCCTCCTTAGGGATTTCATTGAACAACTTGAGACAGCCAGGGAAGATAAAGAGGCAATTTCTGTCATTCTGACAGGTGCTGGAAGGGCCTTTTGTGCTGGGGAGGATTTAAAGGAATCCTCGGCCGGAAAAAGTTTCGAGACCTGGATTGAGGAGACAGATGGGCTTCAAGAAATACAGCGTATGATAATGAGCCTGGGTAAACCTCTGATCGCAGCGGTCCAAGGTTATGCTTTAGGAGGTGGATGCGAATTCGCCATGAGCTGTGATATAAGGATCGCAACCGAAGATGCCAAGTTCGGATTTCCTGAAACTGAGGTGGGGCTCACAGTGACAACTGCAGGCACCAAGCTGCTTACACAGATAGTGGGGCTAGGCAAAGCCAAAGAACTGGTTTTCACCGGTGAATTTGTAGACGCCCATGAAGCACTACGCATTGGTTTGGCAAACAAGGTAGTACCGGCCGAGATGCTCATCGATGAGGCATTGGGCATGGCAAACAAAATTGGGGAAAAATCCCCACTTGCCCTCAAGCTATCCCGAATTGCTATTGAACAGGGACTTCACTCTAGTTTTGAGCAGATTTTGGAAATTGAGGCTAATCACCTTCTCATCTGTATCAGCGCCCAAAACCAAAAAGAGTTCATGGAGAAAAAGCTGCAAAAAATGAAAAAGAGTCGAGAATAGCAGAATTAGTAATCGCGTATATTACATTTTCATTCCAATAGTCAATACTGACATATGGAATTCTCATTCCACAGAATTTCGGGAAATAACATTTTGGAACAGGAGGAGCAGATTAATGTCAAAACGAGTTGGTATTGTTGGTGCGGGGGTTACGCCTTTTAAAGGAACCTGGCGGGAAAAGACCTATTATGAACTGGCCCAAATGGCCACGCGAGAGGCAGTAAAGGATGCCCAGGTGCCCATTCAAGATGTGGATGCTGCATTTTACGGGATCTATAACGATATATTTGAAAGGACTGCCATTCCCGAGCATGCCATCCACGGACTTTTGGGTATGCAAAACAAATTCGGTATCCGGATAACCACTGGTGGTGCCACAGGCGCCTATACCATGTCTGCGGCCCATGCTTATCTCGCCGCCGGCCGGTTTAAAACCGCCTTAGTGCTGGGCGTAGAAAAGGCCACGGATTGCTTTGACTTTTCATCAATGTCAGCTACACCGGAGGTCATTAAATCAATCGGCTGGTCCGGGGATAGCTTCTTTGAGCAGCCGATAGGGTGGTCAGCCTCTGACAGTTATGCTGAGGTGGTGCTGGCTTACAAGGATGAACATCCTGAGGATCTAAAACCGGAAATCACTGCCCAGATCTCTGCCCAGCTCAGCCAGCAGGTCAGAGATAATGTACATGCCCAGAGGCAGTTTGATCAGGTAACGGCCGAAGAGGTTTTGAACTCAAGGCTTGTGGCTTATCCCTTCAGGGAGCTGGAGATCTGTGTCTATTCCGAAGGCGCCGCGGCCCTTATCCTGGCTGAAGAAGACACAGCCAGGGCCATCTCTAAAAACACCGGTAATCCTGTAGTCTGGATAACCGGTGTGGGCGAATCAAACGAACACTCCTTTGCAGGAAAGAACCAGAAGGATATGTCACGTATTATGTCCGATCATGATGCGTCTCATCGAGCTTACGGCATGGCCGGTATTGAGGACCCCACAAAATCGATCCAGATCGTAGAACTCCACGATGCCTTTGTGCATCAACTGGAGATAAGTATGGCCGAGTTCGGTCTGGCGCCTTTGGGAAATGCCGATTCTTTAATAGAGGAGAATCTAATGACCCCAGGGGGAAAATACTTAGTCAATCCTTGCGGTGGTTTAATCTATTGCGGTCATGCCGTTGGTGCCAGCAATATCATGTCGGCCTGGTCCGCCCGCAATGAACTGATCAAGAGGAACCTGAAGACCGCACTGCTTCATGGAACTGGTAGTACCATAGCCCAGTACACGGCCTGCATGATTTTGGAACATGAATAGAAAGGGAGGGAAAATGTAATGAGCGCAAAAAAGGAAAGAGTTATTCCTTCAGAGTATATACCCGAAGTGGGATCACATGTTGAAACAATAGATGGCCAGGACTATTTGATCACCAACGATGCCATGTACACATTTTATCAGAGGACCAAGGGGGAATTTTCACCCTTCTTTCTTTCCATGAGGGACGACAAAAAACTTCTTGGATGCAAATGTTCTAAATGCGGTCTGGTCAGGGTGCCCCCCTTTCTGACCCATTGCCCGGATTGCAATTTTGCTCCTACCGAAATGATCGAGGTGGAGCAGGTGGGTGTCATGAACAGCACGCCACCCATCACATATTTTGCCACATCGCTTTTCCAGCATATGGCACCCTATGGCAGAGGTCGGGTCATATTCAATGGGGCTGATACGGCCATGAGCGTTATTTTGTATACCACAACAGGTATTTTAGTGCCGGGCATTATCACCAAAGGAACTGAGGTAAAGCTTATTTTCAAGGACAACCGTATTGGCGAAATGACAGACGTGTTTTGCGTCCCCACAACGGAACTTACACAGGAACAGGTTAATAAGAAAGGGCTCCAGGAATCTGAGATTGATTGGGAGTCGCCAGTTGAACCTGAATTGCCGGAAGTGTCAGACAAAGATGTTGCTGATTATAATGCAGCCTTGAAAGAGATTAAATCCATTATTGAAGAGATGAACGCAAATGAGCGGGCGCGGAAAGACATTGCGGGCTGGAAACGGGATATCCTGATCAAGACTATGGGCGGTAGGTTTGCCATTAGCATTGATGATGGAAACATTGAACTGGAAGAGAGAGAGCTTACATCTCCGGATTTTGTCATGGTATGCGAAAATCCACGAACATTGTTGGATGGCCTGGCTTACAGGGGGGCAATTACCGATTCTGTAATCAATAAAAAGCTTTGGATCAGTAAAAACATGGAGTTCAATACCATCTTCAAGTTGGATAGGATGGCCAGGTCCGTTGCCAGATCGAAAAAGATCTGATCAACTTTTTAGAAGCAAAATCCTGATCTGTTTTCCCGCACCGGGAGGCGTATGCATGAAAAACAATAGTTTGTTAGATGGCAAAAGTATTCTTATAGTTGATGATGAGCCTGATGTATTGGAAACATTGGAAGAGTTGCTACCAATGTGCAACCTCGAAAAAGCTCCTAGTTTTGATGAAGCCAAGGAGCTCATCGAAAAGCGGGATTTTGATCTTGCTATTCTCGATATCATGGGGGTTGATGGTTATAAACTACTTGAACTTGCAAGCAAGAAAAAAGTCATAGCGGTTATGTTGACGGCCCATGCGCTGAGTCCTGAAAATACTGTAAGATCTTTCAAAGAAGGAGCAGCTTTTTATGTTCCAAAAGATGAGTTGTCTAACATTAAACTTTTTTTAAACGATGTATTGGAGGCCAAAGAAAAGGGAAGACATTCTTGGTCGCGATGGCTTGATAGGTTCAACTCTTACTATGAGAAAGTCTTTGGTGATGATTGGCAAGATCACGACAAAGAGTTTTGGGAAAAATTCAATAAATATTATATTTATTAGAAATCGATATATTGGAAGTTCCCGTCCAGGGTTACGGCATCTGCTGGCACCGAAAAAATCTCTATAATTAGTCATCGGTGTTGGTAGAGGCGGGGCTTGAAATGGTCCTGCCCCTCTTTGGAGCATACTCATCTATTATATATACTAACAATGACTTCCACGAGAATCCTCCAACAATGAAATGCCAAATTTTATTATTACATATCGCATTCGAAACCTTCACATTTTAAAGCGTTGGGTTCCATTTATGCTTTCAACTCTGGGATTTTGGGACACCTGGTATGTCACGGACCACTTAAAACCTCTGATACCAAACTGATACTTTAAAACGATATATGCTTTAATTAAGGCATTCGAAGCTAACTGATGTACCACGATATCTTATACACGATCCGTTAACCGACACGGCAACAAAAAGCAAAATTTCTCCTAGCTCTGGAAGCCCTTCATTTTTAACTATTCTGATTGTAATCGTAACAAAGCCGGTGCCCACAGATTTCACATTACGATAAGTATCTGATCAAAATCACGGATTTCACAATCCTACTATCATTGTTCA
>MAVP01000174.1 GCA_001751075.1 Desulfobacterales bacterium S7086C20
CATTTTTCTCATAATTATGTCCGTGCTGATATTCTTCGGCAAGGTCGTATATTCCGGAAGACCTCTCTTCGGCTCCGACTTCGTGCTGTATTTTTGCCCTTTAAAGAAGCTCATTCGAGATTACGTTTTCAGCCATGGTACCATCCCCTTGTGGAATCCCTTTCAATTTTCGGGCACGCCCCTTATTACCAATATACAGGCATCGATGTTTTATCCACTCGACTTCCTTTTTTACATATTTCCCACGAAATATGCATACGGATACACCATCATAATTCACTGCATGCTGGGCTCAATATTCATGTATGTTTTTGTCCGCTCTCTTTCCATCAATAAGATGGGTGCCTTGCTCTCTGCCGTTATTTTCACCTACAACGGATTCTTCATGGCCCATCTTTATGCGGGACACTTAACCTTTGTTCAGAATTATGTGTGGACACCCCTAATTTTTTTCTACCTGCACAGGTTTCTGAACACGTTGCAACCGAAACACGCCATCCTATCGGGCCTGTTTCTCGGCGTACAAATCCTGGGGGGGTTTCCCCAGATCGCCTTTTACACAATCTTCGGCGCACTCTTATATGCCCTTTATTCCGTTTGTACCCGACTGCGAAGAGAACGTGGCCATTATGCTCCAAAGGCTGCACTTGGCGCGGTTGCCATTCTTCTTTTTGGTTTCTCCCTAGCAGCCCTGCAACTCCTGCCCACCTTCGAATTTACGCAACTCTCTACCCGTGCAGGCGGCATGAGCTACGAATTCGCCACCCTAGATTCTTTTCCCCTCAAGAACTTCATAACGTTTCTTATCCCCGATCTTTATGGCATACCGGCCGACAGAACATTCTGGATTAGCAATGCAAACTGGGCATTTTGGGAGTACTGCGGATATGCGGGCATATGTGCTTTGATATTGACCGTTGTCGCCATTAGAAGGATTTTAACAAATCGAGTGGGAACCTTCTTTGTCCTCTTGCTTGTGATTGCCTTATTTCTATCCCTCGGCAAACACAACCCTCTGTACAGGTTCATTTACTATCTGCCCGGATTTCACCATTTTCGCATACCAGCCCAAATCCTATTTCTCTATGTTTTCTCACTATCCGTATTGGCTGGCATGGGTCTGGATTACTTAAGTGACAGCAACCTTTTTTCCGGCACAAACCGAATGATCGTTCTTTGTGGTTTATCCTTTGTACTGATCCTGGCAATTTGGGTTTATGTACATCCATACAGTTTCTTTTACCTTCTTTTCAAATATGCCAAACCGACTGGACTAATCGGCAGCCAGGCAGGTAAGGTGCATGCGATTGTGACGAGTGCCATTTTGAGGACTTGTGCCATCTCCCTTGTCATCGTTCTTTTGCTCTCTCTCTACCGGAGAGGTCTTCCATCTTATGTAACGACAGGCAGCCTTTTAATATTGATATCCGTGGCCGACCTTGGATCGTTTGCCTTCCCTTTTATTCGGACTGTAGACCTCGACCCTCCTCCGAGCCAACTGCGTTTGATCTCACAGCTCAAATCGGATCGTGATGTTTACCGGGCCGTGGTCAAGAATAGTTGTTTTCCTGAGAACGCAGGACTCTGGTATCGATTTCAGGATATACAGGGTTATGATCCGCTAATTCTTAAACGTTATATGCAATATATAAATAAGAGTCAGGATATTCCTCCGGACAACAAAGTCGTGAACATGCATTACATTGCAGACCTGGACAACCCTCTCATCAACATGTTAAACGTAAAATACGCAGTCGATTGTGGCTCCAATAGAATCATCAAGAGAAATGGTTATGTCCCGAGAGCCCATATTGTTCACCGGGCTGTTGTTAAGGATGACAAAGAAGTCCTCGACCATATGATGGGAAATGATTTTGATCCCTTGACAATGGTGGTTTTGAGCGGTCAGTCCAAGGCCCCCAAAATAGCAATACAAGATGCACGTGGAGATCCAAAAGATACATGTAAGATCCTGTCATATGACTATGATGAGATAGTCATAGATGCAAAACTGAACGCCCCTGGTTTCCTCGTCATGAGTGAAATCAATTATCCGGGATGGCAGGTCTACGTAAATGGCAGGAAAAAGGCCATTCTGACGGCAAATTACCTGTTTCGAAGTGTATCGATGGAGCCCGGAAGATATACTGTCCGTTTTGTGTTCAATCCGAGGAGTTTCAAAATTGGAAGCGTCGTTTCACTTGCCTCCTTACTTGCGGTCATCATAGGCCTTCTGGTATTTAGCCGGAAACGAAAACCGCAAAGGCAGGATTTCCCACAATGATCACAGAATTGAAAAGGATGACTATCTTTGGACTAGAGATTACCTCTAATTGGTCTGACATGTGGATATGGGATCACGGGAGAATACTGGTTTTTGTCTTATCAGGCTTTATGGGGCTTCAATCAATAATGGCAAGACACAAGTATATAGAAAAGCAACCTTCCAAAAGCACGGGCACAATGCGTTGACGAGACCATGGCGTTAGACGAAACAGGGGGCATTGAGAAAACATTACATGGAGTGCTTCTTGTCCTTGCGTTAGCCCTTCTGTTTATGGTGTCTTTTCGACCGATCTTTTCCAATGACATCTGGCTTCACCTAAAAGTCGGCGAACTCATAGCAAACAATCACTTCCAACTCCCCAATGCAGACCCCTTTTCCTACACCACATCAGGCCGCCCTTGGATTCTTCACGAATGGCTGTCTCAGTTGATATTTTTTCAGACTTACGAGTTAGCGGGCTTTACAGGCCTGAGGGTTCTCCGGTCAACTGTTGAAACCCTGACTCTTGCACTCTTTTTCTGCGTTGCCTATCGCCAGACTGGGCGCTATATCATGTCTTTGGGTATCTTGCTTGTGATAGCCTATTTGCTGCGCACACGGTTCCATATCCGGCCTGAGATATTTTCACACCTTTTCATGGCCCTGTTTTGCCTCACGTATTTTACCATGAGGAAGTACAAAAGCTGGTTTCTCTTGCCAGTCTGTCTCGGTCTTGTTGTGTGGGTAAACCTGCACTCATTTATGTTCATCGTCATTGCAATCCTCTTTGTCGGTTTCATCAGCCGCGGACTGGTCTTGACCTGGCCTATGAAAGAGACCTTCGCTAAACCATCAGAAACCAAGTTCAAAGGCGCCATGCTGGCATTGGGCACCATAGCAATCTTTGTAACACCTAGCCCTGGGGATAGTCTGGATTATGTTTTTTCTGGATCCCAACTTGCTCGAAGTTTTATTATGGAGTGGCAGCCAATCTTCATCTCCTTACAAAAGGAATCTTTTCTGACACTCAGAGGAGCCATTGCCTTTCCTGTTCTCCTCAAGGTAGTCGTGCTCTCAATTATTGCAATCTTTCTCGGAAGCCTCACTTGGTCGATTGTCTGGAAGAGATCACCTATATGGCCCTTAGACCACGCCCTGATTGGCCTTATGATGAGCGCTTTGGCTTTGTCAGCCATTCGTTTTGTCTGGTTATTGGCTGTTCCTTTGCTTCTAACAGTGCGCTATTTTGCCGCGGCCTTTGATACTAATAACACGGGCAAAAAGAGGGGTTTGGTGCCGGGAATTGTTGCATGGCTCTTGTTGTCGACAGGTACTCTCTTCTGGATCAATACAGGAATCGCGACCATCCCATTGAATATGCGTCAAATTATTGAAAATGATCGTTACCCAACATCCGTTGCTCACATCCTAAAACAGGTCCATTTAGATGGTCGCATGTTCAATCCCTATGGTTGGGGTGGTTATCTCATCTTTCACCTCTTTCCCGATTATAAGGTTTTCTTGGATGGACGAACCGTTCTCCACGGAGCACGCTTACTTCAAGACCACTACACTATACTACATGGAAATCAGGGCTATCAGAGCCTTATTGACAAAACGTACCAATTCGATTTTATGATATTGCCCAAAAAATATGGGACGATTGACCGTTGCCCCACCGATTCATGGGTTCTTCTATTCGAAAACTACAACTCTTCCCTATATTTGAGGCGCAATCAAGACAACAGGTCAAATCTTAATCGCTTTGCCCGCTATTACGAAATCAATAAAGTCCCTTTTGACACTGAAAGAGGTTTTGACGTCTTGACAGTTATTCAAAACAATCCGGAATGGGCTCGTCGCTATGGCTTGCAGGGAGGAAGTGCTGCTTGAAGGATAGAATCAATTGGCTTGACTGGTCCGTGAAGCTTTTCATTACGGGCTCGGCTGTCTACTTCTTCTCCTTTGTCACAGCCGACCCGGACCTGTGGGGGCACGTTAAATTCGGCGAGGCTATATGGCAAACCAAGGCTCTTTCGCCTTACAATCTATACTCATTCACAGCCCCAGATCATCCATGGATCAACCATGAATGGCTCTCGGAACTGATCTTCTATGCCGTATACAGCTTCCTCGGCGATGCTGGACTCCTCTTTCTGAAACTGAGCATAGGATTGGTAATTGTATGGATCATTTCTAGGATCGGTCTTTATCGCCCAGCACAAATAATCTTCTTAGGAATAGGCTTTGGCCTGGTGATATCTGTTATGTCACCCGGTTTTATGGTGCGAC
>MAVP01000175.1 GCA_001751075.1 Desulfobacterales bacterium S7086C20
ATACGCAGACTGAGGCAGAAGGTGTGATCGGTTGTGTCTACCTCCGATAGTATTACTGTGCGCTGGTCGTATTTCACGGTTGATGGTTCGTAAAAAATTGTTTTGAAAGATGAACGTCGAACATCGAACGTCCAACGTCGAATGAAAAACAAACATCCAACAGCGAACATTCGACAGTTATTTCTTTTTCTTCATTTTTTTTCATTCAAAATTCGATGTTGGACGTTCGATGTTCGACGTTCATTCCAGTTCATCCAGCGCAAAAATCACTTAGCACTTATGCCCCTTGCCCCCTTATCATCAACCTTACCGGTCAACCTTTCTAAGGCCTCCTCGTATTTCCGCCTCGTATTTTCCACCACATCGGCTGGAAGCCTTGGAGCTGGTGGCTTTTTGTCCCAGTTGACAGAGATGAGATAGTCACGGACGTATTGCTTGTCATAACTTTTCTGCGCTTTCCCAGGCTTGTATGTTGCTTTGGGCCAGAAACGGGATGAATCTGGTGTGAGTATTTCATCGATAAGTGCCAGTTTTCCGTCAATTAGACCGAACTCAAATTTTGTATCAGCCAAGATAATCCCACAGGTCTCAGCAATTTCGGCAGCACTTTTATATATTGAAACGCTCAATTCCTTGAGTTTCGTTGCCAGGGAGTCTCCCACGAGTTCTTGTGCTTGTGAAAAGCTAATGTTTACATCATGTCTTCCTACATCCTCCTTGGTAGAGGGCGTAAATAAAGGTTCTGGTAAACGGTCCGATTCCAACAAACCTTCGGGAAGTTTCGTTCCGCAAATACTTTGAGATTCCAGATAGGACTCCCATCCCGACCCCGCAATATATCCCCTTACAATGCATTCCAACGGCAACGGCTCTGCCTTACGGACTAACATACTGCGATTTTCCAAAATCTCAGCATAGACACGGCATTCCTCCGGGAAGCGTTCAACATCCGTGGTAATCAGATGATTGGCCACAATTTCTTCCATCTTGCGGAACCAGAATTCCGACATCACTGTCAATATCCGACCTTTCCCCGGAATAGGATCAGGTAAGATGACATCAAAGGCAGAGAGCCGATCGCTAGCCACCATCAAGAGGTTATCACCTAGGTCATAGATATCTCTGACCTTGCCTTGCTTTACTAATTTTAGATCCTGCAACACAATATCATACGAAGTTGTTTTCAATGGAAACTCCTGATAGTTTCGTGAAAAGTTAGGTAACCCAGTTCATAGGTTCAGGGATCGGTTTGTCGTTGAAACCTCTGAACCCCGAACGTTGAACCCTGAACCTGTGAACGCTTACCCATTTTTTATATTCTCATGTCACAAGAAGTCAAGAAACAAATCACTCCTTTTGTCATTGACAGCCATACCTTGTATGTTATTCACAAAAAAACAAAGCAATTTTATCCGGGAGGGTAAAAATGGATAAGAAAATTACAGTCATTGGCGCTGGTAATGTAGGCGCTACTGTGGCACAACTTCTAGCTGAAAAAGAGTTAGCCGATGTTGTTCTCATCGACATTGTGGAAGGCCTACCTCAAGGAAAGGCCTTAGATCTTAAAGAGGCGGCTCCTATCGAAAAACACGATGCAAACATTGTGGGAGCAAATTCTTACGAGGCCTCACTGGGTTCTGACATTGTCATTATCACGGCAGGTGTCCCACGAAAACCAGGTATGAGTCGAGACGACTTGCTTTCAACAAACACCAAGATTGTCGGTAGTGTTGTAGCCCAGATAGCGCCATTGTCCCCTGAAGCCATTCTGATCATAGTAAGCAATCCATTAGATGCCATGTGTCATGTGGCCCTCGAAACCAGTCGGTTTTCCAAGAATAAGGTTATAGGCATGGCCGGAGTCCTCGACTCGGCTCGGTTTCGTGCCTTTATTTCCATGGAACTCAATGTCTCTGTCGAAAACACGTATGCCTTTGTTCTGGGAGGGCATGGTGACAGCATGGTCCCCCTGCCCCGCTATTCAACTGTTGCCGGCATTCCAATTACTGAACTAATGTCAGAAGAAAGGATTAACGCCCTGGTGGAACGAACCCGAAACGGAGGGGCGGAAATTGTTGGCTTGTTGAAGGCAGGTAGCGCCTACTATGCACCAGCCTCTGCGACCGTTGAAATGGCTGAAGCTATCTTGAAAGACAAGAAAAAGATACTCCCCTGTTCGGCATACTTGCAGGGCGAATATGGTGTTGAAAATCTTTTCCTTGGTGTACCCGTAAAGCTTGGCAGTAACGGTATAGAAAATATTATTCAAATCAACCTAAAGGAAGACGAACAGGTTGCACTTCAAAACTCAGCCAATGCCGTGAAAGAATTGGTGGAGTCTTTGAAAAAGATACAAGCGCCTTCTTAGCTTTCGGATCAGTAAAAGAGTGACGGTTTCGTAAGTTATGGGAAAAAAGTTATCTACTTGGAAAAATATTTCCATTTTTTACACAAGGTATGTGGAAAAAAGTTGACTCTTCGCTCACTTTTGGGCTAATATATAATACAAAATGGAACAAACATCACAGATCAGAGTCTTGGTTGTTGATAACGATCAGACCATTCTCACCATACTTGAGGAATTCTTAGCTCTTTCCAATTATGAGGTAAATACTGCCGCTACAGGCCTTGACGCCCTGAAGCTTTTGCGTAATGCAGACTATAGTCTCCTTTTAACCGATATTGTCATGCCTGACATCAGCGGTCTGGGGCTTATTGAGATTGCGCGGAAAGAATTTCCCGGCCTGCCGATTATTGCGATGACCGGTTATAGCAAGCAAGTCAAGAATCTGGCAAGCGAACAATCCCCTGATTACTATCTAGAAAAACCCTTTAATCTTAAAAAGTTGGCAGACATAATAGAGTCTGTATTACACAAATAGGACAAGGCGTATTCATCTGACAAAACCACACATGAGCATATGCGATCAAATTTTTGCTGGAAAAAGCCCCCCAATCCTGAAAGTCAAGGAACTTATTCGTCAAGTTGCCAACAGTGACCTCAATATTATCATCTGTGGAGAGAGCGGGGTTGGCAAGGAACTAGTTGCCCAGGCCCTTCATCTGTCATCCAATCGAAAAGAAAAACCATTCGTTAAGGTCAATTGTGCCGCAATTCCCAGTGAGCTCCTTGAAAGCGAACTATTCGGTTATGAAAGAGGGGCCTTTACTGGTGCGGACAGATCAAAGATGGGAAAGTTCGAATTGGCCCACACCGGCACCATCTTTTTGGACGAAATTGGAGACATGCCCATTTCCCTCCAGGCGAAGATGCTTCAAGTATTGCAGGACTTTCAGTTTTCACGCCTTGGCGCCAAGAATGACGTAAGAGTCAACTGCTGGGTCTTGGCCGCCACAAATCAAGACCTGGAACGGTGTGTAAAAGAAGGTCGTTTCCGCGAAGACCTATACTACCGCTTGAATATAATCAGGATCTTTATACCCCCCCTTAGAGAAAGGCAAGATGATATCAATTTACTTATTGATCACTTCGGCAACCAGTTTGCCGAAAAAATTAAAAGGCCTCTTTTTGAATTCACTGATGGCGCACGGGAATTTTTCCGCGAATATTCTTGGCCAGGAAATGTGCGAGAGCTTAAAAATACTGTAGAACGGTTAATGATCTTGGGAGACTGGCGCACTGTAAAAAGTGAGTTGCTGGCCAGAGAGACAAGACAATTTAATGGCCACGAACTAACCACGCAGGTTCCACCGCCTGTGCTTGAACAACAGGAAGTAGCTCCAGAACCAAAGAAAAAATTTCCTACGCTAAAGGAAGTGAAAAAGAAGGCCGTCCAAGAGGCTGAAGGCAAGCTTATCAGTGTAGTGCTCAAGGAAACAGACTGGAACAGAAAGAGGGCGGCAAAACTTTTGGAAATCAGTTATAAAGCCCTTCTTTATAAAATCAAGGATTTAGGTCTCCGCCGCGATGAGTGACACCGGTTCCCGGTTGTCAGTTATCAGTAGTCAGTTGCCGGTTATCAGGGGTATCACGACTCACCGCCTCTCCGTTTCCCCGCTTCACCTTTTCGTTCTTTCCTGTCCCTCAATCCCCCTTTAACCATTCAACATTCTACCAATTTTTGCTGTTCTATTCAGCTTCACCATCTTCTCCTGGCCCCAGGACCCCGATCCCTGCTTGCCGCGCCGAAGCTTCTCAAAGCGTAGGCGGGACCCTCGTTCATGGTATATGTTTGCCTATAAGTGGTAAATTTCTTTCCTATAAATGAGAATTATTTTGCTTGTTTTGTTTCATTTTTTTCAACTACTCGTTTGTGTAGGCTGAAGTCTGAAGTCTGTTAGGAAAAAGTGAAATACGGCTCATTTTGAAACCATTTTTGTGCAAAAATCTGCTCTATTTTCACCAAAATACGTCAATCGTACTTTTTTTATTCCTTCAGCCTTCAGTCTAAACAGCTTCATCCTGACTACGTGAGTAGTCACGATTTAAGAATGGAAACTAGGTAGTTTCCACCAGCATTTTTCACTGGCACTATGCTTGCTAGTGTACACGAATAGCTTATCAAATAATGGGCACTGGCGTAAGTTT
>MAVP01000176.1 GCA_001751075.1 Desulfobacterales bacterium S7086C20
GGGAAAAGATTGTTAAAGGTAAGGGTCAGCCGATTCGAGTCTACCAATTGATAGGCCCAAGCACGAGTAGGACGAGGTTTGATGTAAGTGCTGAGAGAGGTCTTACTCCCTTTGTTGGAAGGGGACGAGAGTTGGAGCTTTTCTTGGATGCTCTTGATCGGGCAAGGAAAGGAAGAGGCCAGGCTCTATCTGTCGTGGGCGAGGCGGGTGTTGGCAAATCGAGGTTCCTATATGAGTTCAGAAAGGCTGTATCCGAGGAAGATGTGACTTTTTTGGAAGGACGATGCCTTTCCTACAGGAGAAACGTAGCATATCACCCAATCACCGATATTTTAAAATCAAACTTTGATATTAGAGAGAATGATCGGGATGCAGAGATTACAGCAAAGATCAAAAGGGGCTTGAAAATATTGGGAGTGGGGGAATCCTCTACTCTTCCATATTTTCTTGAGCTCCTATCAGTTAAAGACAGCGGTATCGACAGGGTATCCCTAACCTCTGAGGAGATAAAAGAGCAAATAACCGAAGCATTGAAACGAATTGTCCTGAAGGGTTCGGAGATTCGGCCACTTATCCTGGCCTATGAGGATCTCCACTGGATAGATCCGGGTTCGGAGGACGTATTAAAGGCGTTGTTGGAGAGTATACCGGGGGCAAGAGTCCTTTTGATTTTCACTTACCGGCCTGAGTTTGTGCATACGTGGGGCGGAAGGTCTTATCACAGCCAAGTGACCTTGAATCGGCTGTCCAACCGTGAAGTTTTTGCGATGGTTGCCCATCTGTTAGGCACGGAAGATCTAGCGCGGGATCTTGAAGAATTTATACTGGAGAAAGCGGAGGGCATCCCGTTTTTCATCGAGGAGTTCATAAAGTCCCTTAAAGAAGGAAATATTATCGAGAAGAAGGACGATACGTTTTACCTGACAAACGACGTTCAAGAGGTAGCCATTCCCTCCACAATCAAGGATGTGATCATGGCCAGAGTTGATTCGCTGCCTGACGGCGCAAAAGAAGTACTTCAAACTGGCTCAGTAATTGAGAGGGAGTTCAGCTATGAGTTAATAAGGCGGATAACAGACCTTTCGGAACAAGACCTGTTATCCCACCTGTCTGCATTAAAGGATATGGAACTTCTCTATGAGAGAGGTATATACCCTGAATCGACGTTTATCTTCAAGCACGCGCTGACCCAGGAGATAGCTTATGACAGCCTGCTTGTAAAAAGGCGAAAAGCCCAACACGGACTCGTAGGGAATGCTATAGAAGAGCTTTACCAAGATCGGATCGAGGGGCAGGTAAACGCCCTTAGTTACCATTTCAGCCAGGCGGAAAACTGGGTCAAGGCGGTTCTCTATGGCCGCAAAGCTGCTGAGAGAGCCAACAAATTTAGTCAATTTCAAGAGACAGTAAAGATACTTGAAGAAATTCGTGGCTGGCTGCTGCGCCTTCCAGTGGATCAGGCCCAGCAAGAGACACTCGTAGATATTCAGCTCGAGATGCTATGGCCTGTGTATTATTCGGGACAACTTGACCAGATGATACAAATTTGTCGGGAAGCTGAATCAGTGGCACTTACCTTAAATGACCGAGTGCGTCTGGGGAATGTGTTTTGGGGATATGGTATCTATTACTTTCTCAAGGGGGAACATAAACAGGTCGAACCGTATTGCCTAAAGGCCTTGGAACAACTTGAAGGCACAAGTGCTGACTCGCTTACAACTTTCATTAAATATTGGCTTGCCACTTCTTATCAATCCCAGGGACAGTGGAAAAAGGCTGAGCCTCTCTTTTTGGAAAGCGTTCGATATCAGGAAGAACAAAATACCCAGACAGAGTATCTCTATACGGGGTTGGGGTTTCTTCCTTATGTTCAGGGCTGCGTGCTCGTAGGATACAATTTGGCAGTCCAGGGGCGAACTAATGAGGCAAAAGAACTTTTTCAGAAGAGTTATATGCCTGCTGTGCGGGAAGCTTCTAACCTTTACACAAAGACCGGTTGTGCTGTTTGGCACAGCCGTTTTTCAGCCCTGATAGGTGAAGATTGCGGAGCTGCAGCTAGGGCCGACGAAGCCTTGGAGATAACAAAAGAATCTGATTCCCCTGTTTTTCGCCTTCGCAGCTTTGATGCGAAAGGCAAAGTTTTGATGGCTTTGGGGCAATATGAGAGTGCCAGGATGATCTTTGAACAGGCACTAGAAGCGATTGGAGGTAAAACCTATCGAGTGGGCCTGGCAGGCGTTTACTTCGACCTGGTACAGGTCAACTTGGAGCTAGAAGATCAGACAGAGGCCAAGCGGTATTACCAAGCAGCACTTCCATTGATTAAGTCAAATCCAGATCGGATTGCGCCACGTTTTGACTTCCTAAAAGGACGGCTATTAGCATCAGCTGATCCACCCAATTTCAAGCAATCCAAATCCTTCTTCGAGAGAAGCATCCATGCTGAGGAGGAGGCTAACGCCGTGGTACTCGCCGCACAAACACGGTTTTATCTCGCACAAGTGCTAGCCCAAGAGGGGGAGGTTGATCGCAGCCGGAACTTACTGGAACAAATTTACTGCCAGTTTCAAAACTGGGAAATCTCCGTCTGGCAAAAAAAATGTGAAGAGGCCTTGAAAACAATTTAGGCCGAATTTGAAACCTGATTTACTCCGATAGGAAAACAGGTTAGCAGGATAAGAAAGCCGAAGGTATGTTCCAAGAGATGGACATGGATTACTGGCTCGGCAAGACGCGGTAGAATTTGGCAGCCTTTTTTTCCACATCTTGTGGTTCCTATCGATTAAGAAAAAGTGGAGTTTTCCTGTTGTTACAGGGATTTTGTGAAGAAAGTGTAGAATTCAGCTGGAAGCTTTTCAACAATTCATTCGCAATACTGAAACGGAACTCATCCCGTTGAGCGCTGTTGTTAGAACGACCGGTTGATCGCCGAGGTCGTAAAAGCGGATGACTTGCAACCATGGCGGCTGGGCTGAATACTGGGTTGTCTCCGAAAGAAGTAATTTTTCAACAACGTACGTTTAGGGGGAACAGGTATGGAAATCAAAGAAGATATCAAGAGATGGATCGAGAACAAGGTCGACGTAGTGGGGTTTGCACCGGTGGACAGGTTCGAGGAGGCTCCCGAGGCTCACCATCCTCAACGCATGTTACAGGGGGTCAAGTCCGTAATTGTTTACGGGAGGATGATTCCGAGGGGTGTGATGAGATCGCCCGATTATGGAAAGCATTTCCTTCACCGCTCCTACCACTCGGTCTACCCCTATCTGGACGAACTGGGATACTCGCTCGCAAATTACCTGGAGCGCAAGACCGGAGAGCTCGCCGTGCAAGCTCCGAGCTATCTGCCCATGGTGTTCCACGGCATGGAGCCTTGGGGCGTTCTGTCTCTGAAGCACGCCGCCGAAAAGGCGGGCCTTGGCGCGTTCGGCCGCAGCGGACAACTCTACCATCCCAAACACGGAGCGCTTCTGCGATGGGGCGCGGTCATCACCAGCCTGGAAATTGAAGGCGATCCCTTGATGGACGATATGCCCTGCCCCGAGGAATGTACCGCCTGCATAAAGGCCTGCCCGGTGATTGCGATCAAAGATGAGCGCAAAGAATTTGAAAAAATGGCCTGCCTCGCCCATACGATCAAGCACGCGATTTATCCGCTCGCCTTAAAAAACGAGGAAGGCCTGAAAAGGATCGAAAGGGTGATCAATACCGCCGGATACGACTACTGGCTTGAGTGTTTCAACTGCGTGAAGGTGTGTCCGCTGAATAAGACAAAAAAAGAAAATTGATGATAACGTATCTCAGCCTCGGTTTCACATGAGAAACGGACAGGATATTTAGAAAAACCGTAATCCACTGAATCCATCAAAGCAGAAAAAGAGTACCACTACATTTTGTGGTCACTTCATTCATCGACTATTAATCAAAGATTCCAGGTTTCCGATATGATACTTGAATCGACTTCCCACGAAAATTATTTTGCATACGAAGCAATCTCCGAAATACAACGATTACTGATACTTGATAGAGGTTAATTCACAGTAGACCTGTGATATCGTCTGGAGGGATGTTCAAGACCTGATTGAGGTATGTCATGGCTCTAACAGCTTTTCTGATGGGTTGAAACCCGTTGATATCTCCAACATATCCGCAAGAATTATAGGCCATCAAAACCTGTGATATCTAAATCCCCAATTTGGAAGGCTAAAGCTGCATTTGCCGGTACTTGAATCCCTCAATTTTTAAGTATTGTGATGGTAAACAAAGGAAAATTTCGATCCTCAGACTTACACATACGATAAGAATGGGGAACCTCAGCAGAGTGATGACTTGATCTAGAATTGGAAGGTTTTGAAACCCCCGAAAAATCAAGGTTTCTCGAACAATACTGAAAAATTTCAGATTGTTGTGTCAGTATAGATTTCAAATAGGAACTTGACAGAATCGGAGAGCCAACAAGTAGCAGCATCATTTGGGTAAGCTTGCATTACCCGAGAACAGTTCTATACGAAATACACGAAACAGCC
>MAVP01000177.1 GCA_001751075.1 Desulfobacterales bacterium S7086C20
AGACGGTAAATATCAATCTGCCTGTGCTACGTCTGGCAACATTTGGATAAGTGATGACTACGGTGCTACATGGTCTTCTGTCGCTTCGTCACATAATTGGACAAGTATAGTTATGTCCTCAGACGGTAAATATCAATCTGCTTGTGATGGTGCTCCCGGTTACATTTGGATTAGCAGTGATTATGGTGCTACTTGGGATTCTGTTGCTATCTCACTTGTATGGGTAGATATGACCATGTCCTCCGATGGAAAATACTTATCGGCTGTTGCTAGTAGTAATCAAATTTATACCAGCATATCAAATAGCATAACCAGGGGGACAGTTGAAATAGATACGGCAATTGTAAATGCAATAAGAGGCAATCCTGATATTGACAGCCTTGACGTTGGTATTATAGATGCTGATTCTATCGGAGCTTTTAAGCTAAAAGGGAAAATAACCGCAGGGGCAATTGAGATAGAAGGCAGCAATTTTGATATAAATGGCGGGACATTCGACGGTGGAACTATTGGAGGGACTGCCCCAGGCGATGCGACTGTAAATTTTCTAAAAATCGTTGTAACCACAGACACATTGGTTTCGAATGTGGCAACAACTAGTACCGGTGAGTTAATTATAGACACGGAAGGCGAGGCAGCGCTGGATACCATCGAAACAATAACTGGAATAGATGCCCCTGGTAATATATTTCTTATGATAAGTACAGCAAATGACGGTAGAGATGTTTTGCTATTAGATGCGGGAACTCTAAGCTTAGATGGAAATTGTACATTAACGCATAGGTGGGATACCATATTACTTTATGGCAATGTTAATTTATGGACAGAAGTATCAAGAAGTGATAATGAATAATGGCTAACGTACAACATGCTAAAGAAGTATTAAAGGAAATAAGAAGAGATGGCGATATCGATGCCATTGTTTATAACATAGAGGATACCGGCGCCGCTGATACCGGATATCAGATAAGCCATGATTTAGGACGTGAACCGGTAGGATGTTTGCTGCAATTAAAAGACCGGGCATGTGATGTTTACAAAGGAAGTACCTGGGAAATAAATACAATTGAGGTTAAATTTACTATAGCAAATGCAAACGTTAATATAAGGATTTGGTGATGGCAAGTTTTAAAACGTTAACAGAACCGGAAATTTCAGGCGATATAAAATATAGGGCTCCCACTTTTCGAAAAATGCAGAGTGGATTTACACCAGCTCCAGGGGCTTTTGATGTTTCAAACACTCCTCTTTTCCAACAAGCGGAAAGAACCGCAACTGAACAGTTGGCAGGAAATGTTGAGGGATTTGACACTCAGTCTACAATTGCCAGAGAAACTGCAAAGGCAGTGCAGGCACAAACAGCAAAGGCGACACGCGAAAGGCTTATGCAAATGGGCCAAAAAGACACGGGAACATTTGTGGAGCAAGGTTTTGTTCAGCCTGCCGAGGCGCAACGCAGGGAAAGGCTTGACCTTGAAAGGCGTTTGGCTACCACGCGAGGTGAATTAAGTATGCAGCAAAAGCAAATCGGGCAGACATCCGCTGCAAATTTGCTTAATATTACTCAGGCTGGCGACCGACTAACAGAAGAAGGACGGCAATTTGACGTTGGGTTGGCAGAACAAGCCAGACAGTTTGACACAAGAGAAGCTTTCGACAGGTGGGCTTTGCAAAAGGGTTTAGGTGAAAGTGAAAGAAATAGGGTATGGCAATCTGAGGAAAACCGAAGACAGATAGTAAGTACTGAGAAATTAGGTTTTGCAGACCTTAACTTCAGAGAAAAAGGACTTTTTGAAGAGATGCGCCAGTTCGATTCTAGAGATGATTTTCAACGCTGGGCAATTACTGAGGGGTATAATCAAGAGGAAATTGAAAGAGTATGGCAGACGGGTGAAAATATAAGACAACAATCAAGTACCGAAACAATTACTGGAATGCAAATTGCATCAACAGAAAAAATCCAAGCCGACAAAACTGATATACTGCAACAAGGGTTGACACTTCAAGAGGCTGAACTATACGGATATACTAATGCTAACGGAAATCATATAGCAGGGACCGCAGAAAGGGCTGCCGCTGATCTTGGCTTAAGAACCGATACCTTAGAACTGCAAAGGCAGGAGCTTTTTGGTTACACTGACGAAAATGGAGTCCACCATCCAGGAAAGTATGATCTTCTTGAGGAAGAACAAAAACGGGAAGCCGACAGACTGTATGGATATCAGGTCAAAGACGATTTTGGTAATGTTGTCGGGAATGTTCCCGGCGAGTTACAGCTTAATGCTGACCGGGTTGACATTGAGAACAGGGGCTTGTCTCTCCAGGAAGCCAGGATTTATGGATATCAAAAAGATGATGGCACCTGGGTTGATGGTGAAATGCAACTGAACTTAAAAAAGTTTGGTCTGCAAGAAAAAACATATGAAGACAATCACCTTGCCATATTTGGAGGGATTGACCCTACTACCGGTGAGGTCGTCAAAGGTGAATTGCAGATAGCGGCCGAAGAGTTGGGTTTACAGGGAGAAACACTTGCTTTACAGGAAAGGGAATTGTTTGGTTGGACTGATGAAGATGGAGTTCTTCACAAAGGCAAGTATGACTTGCTTACAGAAGAACAAAAAATGAAAGCAGATGAGCTTTACGGCTATGAAAAGCTGGTTGTGGACCCTAGTGGCCTTTTTAGCACTCTTGTACGTACTCCCGGCAAGTGGGAACAAATCAAAGAGACAATTGGTTTGCAATACGAAAACGATCTTTTAAAAATGGAAGAGCAGTATGGCTACGAAGAGGCACTGGCAAAGGTGCAGGGTGACATTGATATAGCATTACAGAACAATGGCCATGAAAAGGCTATGATATTATTAAAAAAACAATTTAAACTTGCTGCCAAGGAAGCCGTGTTAGACAGACAGCTTGATTGGGCCCGCGTTGAGCTGGAGAAAGCCGGTTTTGACTTTGCCATTATACAGAATCAGATAGAAAGTGGGAATCTTAGCCCTGATGCAGCAATGGAATACACCAAACAGCGACTTGAGGACGCGGGGATAGAATTTACCCCGCCTGATCCGGACGCGGTGTTCAAAGAGCTGGAAAGGGACTATAAGGTACAACAGTACCAGTTTGCTTTAACACATCCAGAACACGCGATATATGACCCAGAGGGCAAATTTGTCAAGTTGGATGATCAAGGCGCAAAGGCATTATCCCATTACCTCAACACGACTTACTACGGTGAGGACGGCAAGTTGACTGTGGGAGGGCAACCTATTAACACTCTCGATTCTACAATAGTCACAGGTACTTACGATGTCGGCGGTACGAAATTAATGACTAGAGATGGCGGGGCGACGTTAAGTCCTGATGAGGTGTCGAATGCCTTGCGAGGCGCTGACAGGCAAGACAATCAGAATTATGAGTTGTATCAACAGTTATTGAATGAAGCACCATCCCCAGATATTAGGATAAGCAGTCGAACTAAAAATCTCCTGGAAAACGTACCATTAGAAGGAAGGTTTTTTAAGGTTGGTGATAGATTAATGGTTGTTTCCGAAAGAAAACAGCACAAAAAAACCGGGGGAAGAAATCACGATTATTTTACAGTAATGGATGTCGCGACAGGGGCAGAAAAGACATTCACAGGTTTCTCGGATTCAGATCGTGACAGTGTTAATGGCCTGGATTCATGGGCATCGGACTTAGGAGAAATGTAATATGGGTGAAGAGAATATTTACGAGAATAAAAAGAGTAAAGTTGGTGAGAACATTACAGGTTTTCTAAGTGCTGCTGCCGGTGGTGCTGCGGTGGGTGGTCCGTGGGCCGCTGCGGGGGCTGTAGGGCTTAAGGCTTTTGAAACGATATTTTCAAGTAGAAAAGCAAGAAAAGAAGAAGAAGAACGGAAAAAAGCAGCAGCCGAGGAAAAACGTAGATACAAAGCTGCTGTAAAGGAAAACCGTAGAGGTACTAATCTTGCCGGAATTGACATGCTGAAAGATGCGCGAATCAGGGCTGAGGGTCAGAGTCGCGTGAGAAGTTATGCACGTAAATTAACAGCGTAAGGAATTAAAATATGACATGGAGTACTAAGCTTGACCCATCAAGGGAATTTGCCACCAAAGAGGAAGCGTTGGAGTATGACGCACAGTTAGAGGTAAAACAATTTCGTAACCTTACAGATGCAAGGAAGGAATTTGAGGCTAAAAAACGAAGTACAGAAGGGTTAGAAACTAGTACTGGTACGGCTCAGCTTCATGCGGTAGATATCCCAAAAGTACCTTTACCTGATTCGTCTCAATTTGCAAAGGGTACAGCTCTCGGGGACACGGGCCCCGGCACTGCAATACGCGAGGAAATTGCCTTTGAAGGTATTGGCGACGTTGCTGAGAGCGATGAGGATAAAAAAGTTATTAAATCCCTTGTGGATGCGGGGCGTTATGACGATGTTGTAGCTTATGTTGGAAGTATTAAAAGGCAGAAGGACGCACAGACTTTAACAGGTGGCAGGGGAGCAGAAAT
>MAVP01000178.1 GCA_001751075.1 Desulfobacterales bacterium S7086C20
TTGAGGCAGGTGATTATCATGAGGGTCATAGACGCACTCATGGCCTTTCCTATGATAATATTAGCCTTAGTTGTTGCTGCCGTGCTTGGGGGCGGGCTTAAAAATGTTATGGCGGCGCTCGCTATCGGCCTCCTGCCTGCCTACACAAGGGTAATGTGCGGCCAGGTTATCTCAGTCAAGGAAAATGACTACGTCACCGCAGGGCGTGCTATAGGCGCCAGTGACAAACGTATTATGTTACGGCATATAGTACCGAATTGCTTTCCGCCGCTTATAGTACTTATAACTATGAAGATGGGGATGACCATCCTGGTCGAAGCAGGTCTTAGCTTCCTTGGCATTGGTATAGAGCCGCCTATTGCTGCCTGGGGTTCCATGGTCAGCGAGGGCTACGAGTATTTGAGAACAGATCCGATCCTCTCTTTCGCGCCGGGCTTTTGCATCATGATTGTCGTATTTGCTTTCAACATGGTAGGGGATGGTCTAAGAGATGCCCTTGATCCAAGGCTTAAAGGTATAATATAGGTGTTTACATGAAAGGAGATGACATAAATGGATTGCCAATATGAGGTTTTGAGTCCATGGGCCGATGCTGATCCCATACCTGCACGGGAAATTTCACCTCGGGTTAAAGACTTAACAAACAAGGTAGTCGGTTTATTTGCCGGTGCCAAGGTTGCGGCATCTCCAATACTGGCTGTGGTTGAAAAGAAATTGAAGGAGAAGTTCCCTACCCTGAAGTTTACCCGTTTTCATTTTAGTGAAAGTATGGAGGTGGTTGAGACCATTGAGAAGGCTGGGTTTGAAAAGTGGGTAATGGGGATTGATACAGCAATAACCGCAGTCGGTGATTGAGGAGCATGCACTAAGTACCTTGTGTACAATACGATCGCTATAGAGGATTTGAATAAACCTGCGATAGCGCTATGCCACGAAGGTTTTGTAAGCGATGCCGTGTCAGCGGCATCAGGAAGAGGAATGCCCTGCGTCAGGATTGTTGCGGAAACTGTCCCTAATGAGTGCACTGTTAAGGAAGAAATTGAAGTAAGAATTGGCGCGGCAATGGACGACATTGTCGCTAAGTTAACACAACCGTTGACTGAAGAAGAAGTATCTCCCAGGCCAAAGGAGACAGAAGGCCCTTCAAGAATTATCTTCCAAGAAAACCTGGAAGGGGTGAACAGGTTTTTCTACAAAAGTGGTTGGACTGATGGACTGCCGATCATACCACCCACTGAAGAAGCGGTTGAGGAAATGCTGACGGGAACGGACCTGCCGGCCGATCATGTAGTGGGCAGGATCATACCCCGGTCGGGAAAAGCCACAGTGGAAAAGATTGCGATCAATGCGGTTATGGCCGGGGCATTACCGACCCACATGCCGCTGTTGATAGCAGGCGTGCAAGCCATTATGGATCCCGCGACTCACTTCGGCACCTTTGAGGTCAGCACAGGCTCATGGAGTCCTTTTTGGATCGTAAACGGTCCCATACGCGACAACTTGAACATCAATAAAGGCACAGGCGCTCTGAGCCCGGGAGACATAGCAAACGCTGCTATTGGACGTGCAATGGGGCTTATAATTAAGAACATTGGTGGAGCCCGAAAGGGGATAGAAGATATGGGCGTCTTCGGGAATCCGGGCAAATACACCATGGTCATTGGGGAAAACGAAGAGGAAAGTCCCTGGGAACCTTTGCATGTAGAACAGGGTTTCAATAAAGAGGACAGCACTATCAGCCTTTTCTTTCCGAATTGCTACTCTCAGATATGGCCATATGGCAGTGACGATAAGGGGATACTGCGTAGTGTCATTTCAAATGTTATACCCGCGCGAAGGGGCCTGTTCTGCCTGATGTTGATACCGTCCCATGCCAGGACTTTGGCTGAAAAGGGCTGGACAAAGAAGAAGGTTGCAGAGTTTATTTCGGAATACGCGCGTGTCCCGGCCTATCGCCACCAAAAATACTACGGAGTTGGAGCTGTTACCTGGGGACTGACAAAGGAGCAAATGAACTGTGTAAATCCCATGGATTCTATGTCTATCTTACATGATCCCGATTGGATCAGGATCCTTGTTGCTGGCGGACCGGGCGCCTTCATGGGCTTACTGGGCGGATCATGGTTTCCAAAGGCCGACTGGGTTACCAGGAAGGTAGAGATACCCGCGGATTGGGATAATCTGGTACAAAAGTATAAGGACCTGGTGCCCACATATATCCGCTACTAGAACGACTCCATGTTTTGGGAAAATGGAAATTTGATAAAATAATTGAACGAAAGACTTTCACAGAAACTGTTGTAAATATGAAGATGAAGCACAAAGCCACCCTTCGGCTTTGCTCAGGGCCATGAGTCCCTCGACGTTGCTCGGGACCGTGAGCTTGTCGAACGGCGTGTCGAATGGCAGATGACTTTGTATGAAGCCGTTAACTTTAATAATGGAGGGGATTAAAATGAAGAAAAGCGTATGGACAAAATTTTCTCTGGTAATGGTGGGATTGTTCTTTTTTTGTGCCCTTGGCTTTGTGGATGCAGCCCCGGCACAGCAACCACAGCGTGGCGGCATCTTGAAGTTAATTCACACAGGGCGGGGGGCGCCACAAGATAATTTCGGGCTTCCGTTGGAGGCAAGAGCTAATGGCTTCGACCAGATAAATGGCGTTATCGAGAGACTGTTCATGAGCGCGAAAAAAAAACCCAATCCTGAACCGACTTTAGTTGAATCCTGGGACCTGGCTCCTGATCTAAAGTCCTATACATTTCACCTGAGAAAAGGCGTTAAGTTTCACGATGGGAGTGACTTCAACGCCCAGGCAGTCAAATGGAACCTGGACTGGTCTAAAGAACTCAAGAGGGCTTCTATGAGGTTGGTGACGTCAATGGAAATTCTGGACGATCACACAATTAAACTCAATCTTAAAGAATACAACAACCAGCTATTAAACTCTTTTTGTACGAGTGAAGGTACCATTATATCTCCGACAACATTCGAAAAAAAGGGGAAAAAATGGGCGGGGAGCCACCCTGTCGGGACCGGAGCATTCCAGTTTGTATCCTTTGAAAAGGGTCAGTCTGTGAAATATAAAAGGTTCGATGGATATTGGCAAAAGGGCAAACCTTATCTTGATGGGGTAGAGTGGCAACTCATCAAGGATAGAACGGTTGCCCTGACATCTTTTCAGAAAGGAGACGCGGATATAATAATTGGCGCAAATGAGAAGGACGCGCTTGAGCTGAAAAAGAAAGGGTTTATTGTTGATACCGTCTCTTTTACGACACAATCAATCGTCGGAGATACTGTACATCCGGATTCTCCACTGGCTAATAAGAAGGTCCTCGAGGCGATAGAGTACGCCATTGACAAAAAGACCATGACAGATGCACTGGGACATGGCTTTTGGGAACCATGTCTCACAAGTCAGGCTGAACCCCGTGCTGGCTTTGCTTATAACAAAGGTTATAAAGGCCGGCCGTATAACCTGAAAAAGGCAAAACAGCTAATGAAAGAGGCTGGATATCCCAATGGATTCAAGACCAAACTTATCATGAGAAATCCATTTAAACCCGTGGCTGTTGCTCTACAGGGTTACCTTGGCGAAATAGGAATTCAATTAAGTATAGAGATGGTAGACAGACCGAAGTGGGTCGATTACAGGTTTAAGTCCGGCTGGAACAACACCATCTTTCATATGATTTGGGGGCCTGGAGATAAAACCATGGCTCTTTATCGTTTTTTAGGAGGTGATAGTTACACAAGCCTGATTAAGCCGCCTGAGTACAAAAAAGCAATTGCAGGTGCAATCGTAGCTAGTGATCCCGCGAAAAAAGCAGCCCTGACTCAAAAAGCGATAAGGATACTGGCGGATACATCTACAGTGATCCCGCTTTTTATAGCCAGTGGCATTTCCGTTAATAATAAATCTGTTCGCGACTGGGGGTTCAATCGAGGGGATGGTCACGCCTTTTATATTGAGGATGCCTGGTTAAGCAAGTGATTTCATATGGATTAAGGTAATATAACTTTAGTGTGATATTTCTCCGGGGGCATAATGTTGGAAGGAACGTAGAGGTATATCTGCATTTGCCCCCGGAGCCTTCAGCAGTGTTTCAGAGTGCATAGACTTCAATTACAAGGAGATACCCGCAATGTCTATTGAGAAGATAGACCGGGATTTGTGCAACGGATGCGGAATATGTGTCAAGATCTGTCCCATGGACGTTTTCAGGCTGGATGAGGATGACGGAAAGGCTGTTATCCGATATCCGGAAGACTGTATGCTGTGCGAATTCTGTGCTCTTGATTGCCCGGAAGAGGCTATATATGTCTCTCCGGAAAAAACTTCGCCTCTGATTGTAAGCTGGGGATAGCAAAGCCGGAACAATTATTATGAAGATAAAAAACTTTTGAGAAAGGAGCGGCTCAATTGTCAAAAGAAACCTTAATTGAAACAGATGTCCTGGTTATCGGAGGAGGAATGGCGGGCGGTTTCGCGGCAGTCAAGGCAAAAGAATC
>MAVP01000179.1 GCA_001751075.1 Desulfobacterales bacterium S7086C20
TCTATAGCTACGTGACGTCATACTCGTCTCGTGATCTCCCATTGCTGTACTTGATTAGTTCGTTCTGGGCGGGCCAGGAAGGAAGTTTTCTGCTTTGGGTACTGCTCGGGGCTTGGCTTGGGATTGTACTCATCTACAAGGCCAAAGACATGGAACCGCAGGTGATGGTCATTTATAATCTGAACAACGTTTTTTTGATGATTCTTTTGATGAAACAGAGCCCGTTCAAGATGCTTGCTTTCACCCCACCTGATGGCAACGGAATGAATATGCTGTTGCAGGATCCCTGGATGGCTATCCATCCGCCGGTGGTCTTTTTGGGTTACGCCGCATTTGCGATCCCCTTTGCCTATGCAATGGCTGCCCTTTGGCGAAGAGATTATGATCGATGGATCAAGCCAGCCTTACCTTGGACGGTTTTCGCCTTTATTAGCCTTGGAGCCGGGATCATTATCGGTGGATATTGGGCATACAAGGTTTTGGGTTGGGGCGGCTTCTGGGGTTGGGATCCCGTGGAGAATGCATCGTTGTTGCCTTGGTTGGCGGGGATAGCGCTTATGCACGGCATGGTCCTGCAAAAGACAAGGAATAAGCTCCGGAAGACGAACTTCGTTTTAGCTGTTTTTTCCTTTATCCTGGTCATCTATTGCACATTTCTGACGAGATCGGGGGTTTTGGCTGATTTTTCAGTTCACTCCTTTACGGATTTGGGAATCACAGGCTGGTTAGTGCTATTTATGGCCGTCTTCATTGCCATTTCTCTCTATCTCCTGTTGACACGGGCAAAGGAAATACCTGCATCTGGCGGAGAGAAGAATGTGCATTTCTTTTCCAGAGAATTTGGTTTTATTGCCGCCATGATCCTCCTTTGTTTGTCTACGGTTGTCACCGGCCTTGGGACATCCGCACCTCTCATCACCAGAGTCCTTGAAAAGGCTTCAAAAGTCTCAACCGATTTTTACGTGGATACGAATCTCCCTCTGGCTATTCTCATGGTGATATTGTTGAGCTTTGTTCCGTTAATGGGATGGGGAAAGAACAATTTTTCGAGGCTGGCCCCTAAACTGGTATGGGCCTTAATAGGAGCCATCGTAACGGGAGCAGTCGTTCTCTTGAAAGGCTATCCAGGAATAGGCGTACTACTCCTGGCGTTGTTTGCCGGTGCGGTAGCCGCAATGAACCTGGTCCTTGCCATAAAACTGGGAAGAAAGAAGATCTCAATTTCCGGTAGTGCTGTAGCCCATTTGGGGGTGGGTTTGATGTTCCTGGGTATTGTCGCTTCATCAATCTATGACCAATCAGAAAAGGTATCACTTTCTCAAGGTTCGCCAGGAAATGCCTTGGGCTATGATATCAATTTTGAAGGTCCCAAAGTGATAGAAGAAGCCAAAGGAATCCGCTTAATTCTTCCCTTGGATGTAAAGAAGGAAAACATTCAGTTTACTGCATTGCCAGATATTCGGTCTGAACGCACCCGGGATGGCAAGACGAAGCGTTTTGTGCATCCCCACATTCGGCGGGGTTTATTGTCAGACCTTTACATATCACCTGTAGATTTCAACCCTGGTGAAAGGCAATCAGTAAACCATCTCGACCTAAAAAAGGGACAGAAAACTCAGGTTGGAGATTATGAATTGGTGTTCACGGCCTTTGATGTATCAAGTGGAATGGGCCAAGAAGATTCGAAGGCTCTCAGCGTAGGAGCGAATCTTGTTGTGTCATATAAGGGACAAGACCCAATAGAACTGAAGCCGTTCATTACGGTTGGAGGTGAGCATCAACACAGCGGTCCATCGAGTCGGGTAAAACTGCCTGGGCCTGATGAAGCCTACGTGACTCTTGAGAGCTTAAACGCCGGTGAAAAGACCATCCACCTTGACTACCAAGGCCCGAAACTTGGAAAAGAAACAGACAAGCAAGAAGCCCTGCCTACGGTAATCGCAGAAGTGAGCATTAAACCTGGCATGACCGTCCTGTGGTTGGGAACGTTCTTGATGCTTTTTGGTGGTTGTATAGCGATTGCTCGGCGATGGGACAAATGAACAGATTTTGGTATTTTAACTGTCAGCTAAAGCAGAGATAATTCGTACAAATACTTGAAATAGAACCGGAACTCTGGTGTAAAAAGAACTATGAAAACGAAATACGCTGTTTATGTCTTGGTCGTCGTATTCTGCTTTTTCACGTTGTCGCCGGCCGGTGTTGCTGCGGCGGAAGGTATCAACTGGCACACGTACGATAAGGGCATAGCTTTGGGAAAGAAAGAGGGAAAAAGGGTTTTCCTTCACTTCTATGCCAACTGGTGTTTCTATTGTCGAAAAATGGCAAAGGAGACATTTCAAGATCCTTCGGTGATTGCCCATTTAAACAAAAACTTCATTCCGATTAGGGTGGATTCCGACAAAGACAAAAGAACAGCGTCCATGTACAACGTCCGGGCACTGCCATCCACGTGGTTTTTAACAAAAAAAGGAGAAAGGATGGGTAATGTTCCGGGATACGTTTCTTCGAAACAATTACTTGAGCTACTAAAACGTTTAGCTACTGAAAACAATAGCGCCGCAGGGCAAGGAGGATAGCTTGATGAGAGCTGTTAAAACCATACTGTTAGCATTGCTTATTGGGACGATTTCGGCTGGGTTTTCACTGGCCAAAGAAGGCTCAAAAACCACACCTGTGGTTGAAGTTGAGGAGTCTACTTATGACTTTAAACAAGTATCCCAAGGGGAGATTGTAAAGCACGATTTTCGGGTGTTCAATCGGGGTGACGCTTCTCTTGAGATCAAAAAAGTTAAGCCTGGTTGAGGGTGCAGTGTGGCCCGGTTTGACCGGACCATCCCTCCCGGTGGCGAGGGTACAATCTCTCTCGAAGTGAATACTAAAGATAAGCAGGGCACGATACATCAAACCGCAAGAGTATTCACCAACGATCCGAAAACTCCCGAATTGACCATCGGAGTGAAAGGCAACGTGTGGGCTCCGATCCATCTTCATCCTAAGTACGTCAAGCTTACAGGAGTCGTGGGTGAGAAAACCAAGGCGATTGTCCGTCTAAAAAGTCAAAAGCAAGAGCCATTGACGCTGAAACTTGTTTCAGTATCTATTCCGGACAAAGTGGACGTTGAGCTGAGAGAAAAAGAAAAAGGCAAGGCCTGGGAGCTGCAGATAGACAACAAAGTCAATGAGCAAACAAATTTCACAGGACAGATCAAGCTTATGACCAACTATCCGGAGAAACCAGAATTGACGATCCGAATTTCGGGAAATATTAGGCCATCGGTTGAGGCCAGGCCAAAGGTTATAAATTTCGGCCGTATGTCAGAAGATCGTGTCCGGCAATTCAAGACTAAAGGAACTCAGATGCGACGCCCGGTGACCGTTATTTTGAACAAGGGGGCGGACCTGGAGATTAAAAACACAGATCTTGAAAGCTCATTTTTCAAAGTGGTCGACATGAAAGAGATTAAGCCGGGTCGAATGTACCAGATCCAGATTGAAGCAATTTTGGAGAAACTCGACAGGGGCATAAACACCGATAGGTTGAAAATCCATACGAATCAAAAAGGGACGGAAATTCTAGAAGTTCCTATCAGGTTCGAGGTTCTGTAACAAGGCTGATACAACTTGAGGAACCGATAAGATCGCCTGCACTTTCGATCAAACTTGACTTTGTCAGTAGGTTGGTTTCTCTGAGTCATCTATTTCTCTGAATACGATTTTCTAACCTTTTGAAATCCTGTAATTTTTGTGGTAACCAAATAAAACCTATGCTGAGAATTTGTGTTGGGAAAGGGATTCGAAGAACCAGATGAATAAACACCAATGGGTAAAAGAATTTTCAGGTGCCGTTACGGTCTGTGATTGTGAAGGGATCATTATTGAGATGAATGATCAGGCCGTAAAAATGTTCTATAATCGGGGTGGGAACAAACTGCTGAGTTCGAATGTATTGGATTGTCACCCTGAGCCAGCTCGAACAAAGCTCAAACAGCTCATGAAACAACAACAAGAAAATGTCTATACCATTGAAAAAAACGGGATTAGGCAATTGATTTATCAATCTCCTTGGTATGTGGAAGGCCAATATAGTGGATTCGTTGAAATAGCGTTACCGATCCCCGACTCGATGCCACACTTTGTTCGTGACACCGGTAACGCTATCCTTTAAAATTGTCATCTTGCCACAGTTAACTTTGATTGGGGAGGTGTTGTTGGCATGAATGATCTTCGGTTTTGGAAGTCCCTAACCTCTAGCCCATGGTTCAAGCCGATCCTTGGTGGATTGGGTGTTGGCCTCCTAGGGTTCCTCTTCTACTTTATTTCTCCCTTTTGGTCATCTACTGGGAAGCCGGAAGTCATTTCCGTCGGGGGGTTTCTGGCCAACACCCTTGCCTGGGGCGAAAAGGCCATCCTGAGGGATAACTATCTTTTGGCTGGTATCCCTCCAATCCTCAGGTTTCTGATATTGGGGATTGTACTGGGTTCTTTCATAGATGCTGTCTTGTCACGAGAT
>MAVP01000180.1 GCA_001751075.1 Desulfobacterales bacterium S7086C20
CCTATACCGAACCAACTATATGTTATGAATTTGCTTACGATACTACTCTCTTGGCCCATGAGGAAGGGATAAAAAACGTATTTGTAAGTAATGGCTACATGAGCAGTGAAGCTG
This sequence comes from Desulfobacterales bacterium S7086C20, assembly GCA_001751075.1. Classification (GTDB taxonomy): domain Bacteria; phylum Desulfobacterota; class Desulfobacteria; order Desulfobacterales. Next base: position 115 of record MAVP01000180.1, read on the forward strand.
CGGATAAAATTGCGCCGTATTTAGACGCGATCAATATTGACTTAAAGGCATTTACGGACAAGTTTTACAAAGAGATCTGCGGTGCCCGCCTCAAGCCTGTTTTAGAAACAACACAGTTGATGAAAAAATTGGGTGTGTGGGTTGAAACGACAACACTCATTATTCCCGGTTTAAATGATGATGAGGGAGAATTGCGGGACATCGCGCGGTTTGTGAAAACCGTAGGCCCCGAGGTGCCGTGGCACGTTACCGCGTTTTTTCCTACCTATAAGCTGACAGACCATCCGCCAACGCCGTTGTCCACGCTCCGCCGCGCTCGTGAAATCGGCATGCAAGAAGGGCTTCGCTATGTGTACGAGGGCAACGTTCCCGACGAATCGGGTGAAAATACTTATTGTTATGACTGTGGGGCCGTAGTCATTGAGCGCTCTGGTTTTGGGTTCATACGAAATCACTTAAAAGATGGAAAATGCTCTGAGTGCAGGGCTAAGATTGACGGCGTAGGTCTATGAACACATGATGTCAATTCTTGAAAAGGGCGGCCCAAAGGCCGGTTGCGCCCTCTGGAAACGTGAAGATATGGATAGATATCCCTTTATCAGGCTGGACTATAAGTCCTAAAAACAGCGTACCTGACGGCAAGTTTGACAAGCTTGAGATCGATAGTGAGGTCTGCTTTGTCGAGAAGGCGGGCGAGAAAGGTCCGCAGGCGTACATTTTCAAAGGGTGCAATGACTACAACCGATCGAACCAAAATATCCGTCAAGGAGCTCAAGAGGAGCCAGCTCTATTCCGAGGAACTTGACATCGAGCTGAAACGTTGTGACGATGCGGGCTATTTTGAGTGGTTCTTGGCGAGCTTGTTGTTCGGCGGGCGCATTTCTGAAGGGATTGCTAAGAAGACCTATCGGGCCTTTGAAAGGCACGGCCTATTGGCTCCCGAGAAGATCCTGGCTGCCGGATGGGAATTTCTCGTGAACCCCATTATGAGGGAGGGCGGTTACGTACGCTACGACGGGAGAAAATCTACCCAGATATTGCGCGACTGCGAGATGCTTCTAGACAAACATCAGGGAAGCCTGCAGGATATCCACGACGCGTCGCGAGACAAGGCAGATCTCGAGGCATGTTTTCTTGCCTTTTATGGTGTGGGTCCGGTGACGGTCAACATCTTCTTGCGCGAACTTCGGCCTTACTGGCGGAAGGCTGATCCTATGCCACTGCCGATTGTCCACGACATGGCGAAAAGGGTTGGAGTGGACCTTGACAGATTCAACAGAAAAACGGTTACCTTTACACGCATCGAGGCCGGGCTCATTCGTCTAAAGAGGCAGCTAAAGTAATATATGGAGTTGGCCTGCCTCAGAGACCGATAGCCAGGTTCGTTTTATTTTACTATTCGAAAATAAAATTTTCTGACGCCTCGGAGCTTTAACCATTTTAATCAGCAACAATTATGCCAAGAGTAAAAAGAACAGCTTGAGTGTTTTAACAGGTTGTAAATATAGGAGAATAAAATGGAGGCCTTGAAGAAGTTGTTTATAAAAAACGAAACCCGGCTGTCGAACATTTTTACAAAGTGTAAAGACAGAGTGGCATTTGTGTTCAAAGTAGATAGCAGCTGTTTTTGACAATGCGTTGCCGACACGGCTAAACCTTAGTTAAAACAGGCAGTTAATAATCTGTAAGGGCGGGTTGACGCCTGGTACAATTCTTGCTATTTTATAACTTAGATTGCTGCGCTCATCTCCAATTCTTGAGCGGGAATAATAACGAAACAATGGAATCGTGAAGGAAAAACCAAGATGGAAAAGAGCTCGAAATTTGATTTGGAATACGATTTGTTTTCAGCAAAAAAACTCGAAGATGTAATCATACTCCGTTTCCAATCCAAAGAAAACCTGCTACTTCGAGCAACTGATTTGAATTTCAGAGACAAGGTTCTGGCCTATCTTAACCGGGTTTCCGAAACCGATTCAATCAAGGTTGCTGTTATCATTAACTCCTCAGGGGAAAAGGGGAGTGAGGAATACTTTGATTTTTATGATCACGCCTTAAAGCAAAAATGGGACCGCTTTCCTATTCACAGAATCCACAATGTATTTGCGCAGCTCATTATGAGAATTATTAACTTAAATAAACTCGTTATTCATGCGAACAGCGGAAGCGTTATTTCGCTATTTTTGAATGTGAGTCTGGCCTGCGACTACAGGATCGTCACCAACGACACGGTTTATCAGAATCCTTACCTCAAACTGGGGCTGCTGCCGATTGGCGGTGGGGCTTTTTTCCTTTCTAAAATGCTGGGATCGAGCAAAGCATATGAAATACTGCTTTCAGAAAATGATATCACGGCCCAGGAGGCCATGAGGCTCGGCATTGTGGATGAGGTTGTTTCAACGGACAAAATTGAAGAAGCTGCTTTGAATGCAGCCCGTCGTTTTGCTCAAAAACCGTTGCATTCTCTGGCAGGGATAAAAAGACTCATCAACTATTCCATGAAAGATCTAAAGGACTACCTGGAACTCGAATATCAGGAGCTTATCAGGATAGTCGAGGCAAGGAGTTATCAAGATTCTAACCCGAATATTTCATAAGCAATAGCTGGATATTTGAAAAGGAGATATTCAAATAATGTCCTGTCCTACATCAGGGAGCATTGCTCCGTATTCTAATAAATTGCGGTGCAGCTCAAAGCAGCGCCGAAGATCATGGCAAATATGGCCAAAACGGGCATTTTGTATATATTGCTGGAGATAATCCCTGTATATCGGATGGGCACAATTTTTTATAATGATCTCAGCCCTTTGTGCGGAGCCCAGTCCCCTGAGATCCGCAAGACCCTGTTCGGTGACGACAATCTGAACAGAGTGCTCGTTGTTGTCTATATGTGGACACATGGGAACGATTGAAGATATCCTACCGCCTTTGGCAATAGAAGGTGTCATGGAAGTGGAAATACAACCGTTTTTTGTAAACTCCCCCCTACCCCTATGCCGTTCATGATATCCATGCCGTAAAGATGTGAAGAATTTACATTGCCGTAAACATCTATTTCCAATGCGGTATTCATGGCAATCACACCCAATCGCCGGATGATACCCGGGTTGTTTGATATTTCCTGCGGCCGCAGGACAATACGAGGAATGAAAACATCTATATTATCTATGACCTGCTGCAATTTAGCAGATGTAATCGTCAAGCTGGTGGCACTGGAAGCACAAAGGAACTATAGAGGTGGAAAGCAAGGTCGGCAAAGGAACGACCTTTGTCATATGTCTGCCCGTAAAACCGGATTTGGAAACAGACCAAAACTAAAAGTGAGATGTCCGGTGGAAGTGGACGGATTTGAGTTGTATCAAATCGATCTGGAAGAGCATGTGAATGTGCTTGCTTCAAAGGGTTATCGTGCCTTTTGAGTGGCGCGGACAGATAAGGCTGGAAACTGGCGTTCTTTGTGTGGGGTTATGCCTTGGCCTGGTTTGTTTTTAACGACTTCATTAAATTGGCAGCTTATAAAGTATTTGAATTTGAGCGGGAACTGTATGGCAGAAAGCATCTTCAAAAAGCCCGACATGTAATAGGTAGTTAAAGATATTCAAGCCCCTTATTTTTTCTTTTTTCTGCAACAATTCTCTTGGGTTGATAGCGGGTGAATTATCTTCGAGTTTCGAAAATTTGCGAAAATAGATTTCGAAATTTTTCTACATTTTGCAAGCCGGCAAAATGAATTGCGAACAGCCACAAGATAACTTGCTGGAATTGAAGTAGATGTAATTTCCCAACACAATGGCATGCTTTATGCTGGTTTACTTATCTGAATGTTAAAAGGATCTGTTTGTTAAGTTGGTAATTATTATAGCCGGGGGGGGCATATAAAAGAGGAGGTGTGTTATGGAAATAGTTGCGTTGAGACCATTTGGAGAATTGAGTCCATTTCGAAAAGAAATGGACAGACTTTGGAATCGATTTTCAGACGAGACACCATTTGCCAGGACATTTTCCGAAATGTGGTCGCCTTCGGTCGATATCTCGGAAACCAAGGATAACTTTGTTGTAAAGGCTGAGTTGCCTGGTCTGGAAGCAAAAAACGTAAACGTCAGTATCTCGGGAGACATACTGACCATCAGAGGTGAAAAGAAAACGGAAGAAGAAGAGAAAGACGAACATTATCATCGTGTTGAAAGGTATTCGGGGTCTTTTCAGCGGGTATTCCAGCTGCCGAGTGGGGTAAAAGCCGATAAGATTGAGGCGAACTTTGATAAGGGAGTTTTGAAAGTAACCCTGCCCAAGGTAGAGGAAGCCAAGAAGAAAGAAATTGAAGTCAAAGTTAAATGAATACGTACAGACCCTC
>MAVP01000181.1 GCA_001751075.1 Desulfobacterales bacterium S7086C20
GGAGAATACTTAAAAATGTCGAAAATTCAGTATCATAGCAGGATTGTGAAATCCGTGATTTTGATCAGATACTTATCGTAATCTATAGTTTTGAGGTAGTGGATTTTGTTTCGTTTGCCATCACAATACTGAAAAATGCTGGGATTTCAGTATCGTAGCAGAAAGCTTGATTCAATTGTAATCTGATTTTCCATTCAAAACTACCACATATTGTGTTTTTTCCCCTTTGGTTCAGTCTGTAACCAGGATTCTCCAATTTCATTTGACAACAGCTACATTTTCAGTTTTAATGAATGTAACTCATTTTGTTAAGCTACCAGTAAACACAACAACATAACCCTCTAACCTTCTTGAGGAAACTATGAATAAATGTTTCCAGAAGGTTCCGCCAAAAGAGCCTCCGCGGGATATCTATACCCGATTGGAGGCTTTTGTATTTTTGAGCATCAGATAAGTCACACATCAACAATTTCAATAGGTTTCAACCCTTGAAGCGGGTGATCCCATGGCCACAGAGGGCCTAAAACGCAAACTCACAGCTATCCTCAGTGCTGATGTGGAAGGCTATAGCCGTCTCATGGGCGACGATGAGGAGGCGACCATCCGAACCCTAACTGCTTACCGTTCTGAGATGAGCACGCTTATCCAGCAATATAGAGGCCGGGTGGTGGACGCTACTGGTGACAATCTTTTGGCAGAATTTATCAGTGCGGTAGATGCAGTGAACTGTGCCGTGGAGATTCAACGAGAGTTAGCTGAGCGAAACGCCGAGCTATCCTATGATCGCAGGATGGAGTTTCGCATCGGTGTGAATGTAGGAGATGTGGTTGAGGAGGAGGATCGAATATACGGTGATGGGGTCAATATTGCTGCCCGAGTGGAGGGTTTAGCTGAGGCGGGTTGTATTTGCATATCTGGAAGAGTCTATGATCATGTCGAGAATAAGTTAGATTTAGAGTTTGAGTATCTGGGAGAGAAAGAGGTTAAAAACATTGCCAAGCCGGTGCGAGTCTATCGAGTTTTGTCTTTTCCAGGTGCTGCTGCTCACAGAGTTATAAAAGCGAGAATGGCAGTAGGGAAGACTTGGCGTAATATAGTTTTGGCCACTGTGGCCATCTTAGTTCTGGGAACGGCAGCCGTGGCGGTCTGGTACTTTGCGTTTCGTTCTTCCACTCCCCCGGTAGAGCCAGCCTCCGTAGATAAAATGGCATTTCCATTACCCGATAAGCCTTCTATTGCGGTGCTTCCTTTTGCCAACGTGGGCAGCGATCCCGAGCAGGAGTATTTCAGTGACGGAATGACCGATGACCTCATCACCGACCTCTCCAAGGTTTCTGGGTTATTTGTCATCGCTCGGAATTCAGTCTTCACGTACAAGGGAAAGCCCGTGAAAATGCAACAGGTTGCGGAGGAACTCAGTGTTCGCTATGTGCTGGAGGGCAGTGTCAGAAGATCGGGCGAAAAGCTACGAGTAAATGCGCAACTCATCGACGCCACTACAGGTCATCACCTTTGGGCTGAGCGTTATGATGGCCACATTGGCGACGTCTTCGCGCTGCAGGACAAGATTACCCAGAAGATCGTGGCAGCCCTTGCTGTTAAGTTGACAGTAGGTGAGCAGGAGAATGTTGAACGTAAGCATACCGATAACATTGCGGCATACGATGCATTCCTGCAAGGCCGGGCGCATTACGTCCGGCGTACGCCCGATGATTTCGCCGAGGCAGTTCGCTATTTTGAAAAGGCCACCGAGCTGGATCCCAATTACAGCCGAGCCTATGCCGCGCTAGCACTAACCTACTGGGAAAGCCACTATAATTTTTGGAATCAGAGTCTGGGCGTGACGTGGTACAGGGCTCGTATAAGGGCGGAGACATACTTGAAAATAGCCATGAAAAACCCTACAGCCCTGGTCTGCCAAGTTGAGTCAAGAATACTTATTGGTAAGCATGAACATGAAGAGGCCATAGATAAAGCAGAGCGGGCCATCACCTTGGATCCCAATGATGCCAATAGCTTCCTGTACATGGCTTACGCTTTGATTCACGCCGGCAGATCCTGGGAGGCCTTTGACTTTGTCAAAACAGCGATGAGGATTGATCCCAATTACCCGGCCTATTATCTGTATGTTCTCGGGCTGGCACACTTTAATATAGAACAGTTCGAAGAGGCAGCGAATTCGTTTGAAAGGGCCCTCAAGCGTAACCCCATAAATTATAGACCGCTAATCTATCTTGCGGCCGCATACGCTCACATGGGTCGTAAGCAAGAGGCGGCGGCAGCTATTCAAAAACTCAATGAAACCCTGCCATTTGTATCCGTTGATTTTGAAAGTCACCCCGTCATGTCCGGTAGATACAAGCGCTCCGTGGATAAGGATCGCCTGCTTAACGGCCTTCGCAAGGCTGGGTTACCAGAAACGCCTTATGACATCCTGCATAAGTTGGGAAAAAAGTGAAGGTAAATCATTTCCAAGAACAATTTGAATGTAAGAGAGTATTTTTACTTAGAAAGGAGATGAAGTGCAATGGTACAAAAGAAAAATAGAAAGGTTCAGGGGAAAAAGCTTAAAGATATCTCCAGACGAGATTTCATAAAGACTGCCGGAACGGGGGTGGTGGCGGCCGGACTGGGAGCCAATATCATCATTCCGGGAAGGGTTCGTGCGGGTAGAAAGAAGCTTAAGATTCTTCAGTGGAGTCACTTCGTTTCCCCCTTTGACAAGTGGTTTGACAACACCTATGTCAAGGAGTGGGGGAAGAAGAACGGCACTGAGGTCATCGTGGACCACATCAGTTACGCCAAATTGAAGTACAGGGCAGTCTCAGAAATCAGGGCACAGGAGGGGCACGACCTGTTCATGTTCGTCGATCCGCCCCCGGCGTTTGAGGGGCATGTGATCGATCACCGTGACATTTACCGGGAGTGTGAAAAGAAATACGGCAAAGCAATCCCGTTGGCCATCAAGAGTACTTACAACCCTACAACTGAGAAGCATTTTGGTTTTTGTGACAGCTATAGTCCAGACCCGATCAACTACCGCAAGGATCTTTGGGATGGGGCGGGCTTTTATCCCAATACCTGGGAAGATGTGCGGGTCGGTGGTGCCAAGATCAAGCACAAATATGGCATCCCTGTCGGTATAGGCCTCTCTAAAGACATCGACTCCAATATGGCCATGCGGGCTATCATGTATTCGTATGGAGCCTCAGTTCAGGACGAAGAGGGGAACGTGGTAATCAACTCAAAGCAGGCCTTAGAAGCGGTCAAATTCGTTCGCGCCCTTTTCAAAGAAGCGATGACACCGGAGGTGTTGAATTGGGACTCAGCCTCCAACAATAGCTTCATGTTGGACGGCGAGGGCTCCTTGGTCGTAAACGCGATCTCTATTAACCGCACGGCCGAGAGGGAAAAGGAGTATGCCGAGATATCAAAGAAGATCTGGCTGGCCAAAGCACCAGCAGGTCCGGTGAGACGTATGGGGCTAGAGCACATAGTTAGCGTTTACGTTATCTGGAAGTTCGCCAAGAATATCGAGGGAGCCAAGAAATTCCTTGTCGATTATATCGGTAACTCCAGAAGATCGTTTCTTGCTGGGGAGTTTTACAATTTTCCATGCTTTCCCGATACCGTTCCTGAGCTGAAAGAGCTCATCGCGAAAGACCCCAAAGCTAACCCACCCGATAAGTACAAGGTCTTGGAAGATGTTCTAGACTGGACGACCAACGTCGGTTACCCCGGATACGCCAACGCGGCCATCGATGAGATTTTCGGCACGGGTCTAATCACAACGATGTTTAAGAAGGCTGCCACCGGTGAGCTAACCCCTGAGGATGCAATCAAACAAGCAGAGGCAAAGTGTAAGGACATTTTCGCCGTATGGAAGAAAAGGGGGCTCGTATAGTCTCGCTATCGGATTCGCGGCTCAACTCATACAGAAAAACTTCACTCTTGAAACCGTTGTGTCTGTCCTTAGCTCCAGACATTCAGACCTGGTATATCTTGCCAGAAAAGCAACTATCTGAAATCGCAAAATAATTACATGTATGTTCTGAATATCTCACGATTTCAGCTGTCTGATATCTTGGTTTTCATAGCAGTTATATGTAACGGGAGCTTCTTCGGCGCCACGTTGTTTTGCGCCCCCACGTGTGGCGCAAGAGCTTCATCGGCGCGACTTCACCCTGAAACTGCCAGTCCCAGGACTTCTCAATGAAATAGCACTCAATCATGGTGCTGGTGACAAGAGGGTGACGGGCCAGACAGCGAGCGATGCGCCAGACCAACTTGGGGTTGGTATACAGGCCGCGAAGCATCCTATCCATCCGATAATCGTTGGCGATCTTATAACCCAATGATCCGTCCATTTCCGCTTGCAGCGAGAAATAGGGTCTAGAACACTCTTCCAACTGTCCGTCAACTGGATAGTATCCGCCCATCCAG
>MAVP01000182.1 GCA_001751075.1 Desulfobacterales bacterium S7086C20
CTCATTGCTGCGGGCATTGCTCCTTTTCAGCCCGAAAAGTTAGCGATCAGGGCGGGCAAGCTGATGCTGGAGGAAATCAAGACTCATGTTCTCAAAGGCGAGAGTTTTGCTTTTGAAACTACGTTGAGTGGACGGGGTTATGGCTGCATGATCCCTGAATGGCAGGCAATCGGCTACAGGGTCAAGCTAATATTCTTAAGCCTTCCCAACGTAGAAATGGCGATCGAACGCGTGGCCACGCGGGTAGCGCAGGGCGGTCACGATGTGCCGGAAGCGATCATCAAAAGGAGATTTGAGGCTGGCATACGCAATTTTAATAAAATCTACAAAAGTCTGGTTGATGCGTGGATACTTTGTGATAATTTAGGGGAAGCGCCTGACATGCTTGAACAAGGAGGCAAAGCATGACCGAAGAAAAACAAAAAGTAACAGATGCCGATCTGAAAAAAGTAGAAGCTGCGCTGCTCCGGGCAGCGCTACGGGCGCGGGAAATAGCCCGTCAGACCGGCACGCCTCTGGTAGTTTACAAAAATGGACGAATCGTCAAAGAACTGGTTGAACAGAAGAGCAAATGAGAATTGTTAATGAAGCCGCAAATATCGTTCTTGGCTCTCCACAAACTGTTTTACAAACAATCCATGAATTTCTCTGCGAAGAACTCCACCAGTTTTTTTGTTGAAATAGTTACTTTTTCTGCATAACATTCATATTTGTAGTTATGCAGATAGAAAAACATAATAAATCAAAAATAATTTTTGTTAAGTTTTTATTTCCTGATAGTTATACTGAAACTATCTACTAAAGGAATCACCAATTGAATTTAACGGCGGAATCTCCAGAAACTGACTTTCTCCGGCATTACGTCGAGAATGCACCGCATTTGATGTGGTTTCTCGGAGCCGGAACTTCTCGAACCGCCGGCCTGCCAACTGCCACCGACATTATCTGGGATTTGAAACAAAAATATTATTGTCTGTATGAAAATCAGGACTTGCAATCCCACGACATCAACAACAGCGCCATTAAGAAAAAGATTCAAGCATACATGGATAGTCAAGGATTCCCGGCTCTCTTGAGTCAGGAAGAATATTCCTTCTATTTTGATTTGACCTTCGGCAAAGACAACAAAGCGCAACAACAATATATCCATGAAGCTCTTGCCAACGAAAAGGTTTCCCTGAATATAGGACATCGCGTGTTGGCAGCCTTGATGGAGATGGGGCAGGCGAGGATTGTCTTCACGACAAACTTTGACGAGGTCATCGAAACGGCTTTTGCAGAGGTCGCTGGCAAGAACTTGTCCACCTTCCATCTGGAAGGCTCTTACGCGGCTTTAGATGCACTAAATGCGGAGCGTTTTCCGCTTTACGCCAAGGTTCACGGTGACTTCCGCTATCAAAATATAAAGAATCTTACGGAAGATTTGCGCAACAATGACAGCGAGATTCATAAATGTTTTCTGGCAGCCTCTATAAGATACGGGCTCGTCGTATCCGGCTATAGCGGGCGTGATGGGAATGTAATGTCCATGTTTCGCAATGCACTCGATCAGAACAATGCGTTTCCGCATGGGCTATTCTGGACGGTTCCAAGAATATCCGGGGCAGAAGAGAATGTTCGGAAACTTATCGCGTATGCCAAGGAAAAAGGCGTGCGGGCTCATCTGGTTGAAACCGGAACCTTTGACGAAATGCTCTCTAAGATATGGCGGCAAGTAGAAGGTAAGCCCCAAACGTTGGATGGCAAGGTGAGAACAGCTCACGTTGTAAGTGTTTCTATTCCACTTCCTGTACCTGGAAAGCAGTTTCCGATCCTGCGCACCAACGCCTTGCCCATACTTACTCTTCCAGTCCGCTGTGGTATGGTGGATTTGGATGGAACCATCACATTTGGTGATTTTAAGGAAAAGATCATTGAAAAATCACCAAATGCAGTTCTGACCTATACTGACAAAATCCTTTTTTGGGGAGATAGGGATGAGGTCGTTAAGTTGTTTCCCGCTGACGAAATTAAATCGGTTGTGCCCTTAGATTTTGAGGATGGCGCACAAAGCGCATTGGCATCCACTTTTATGAAGTCCTTTTTCGAGGAGGCACTTGCGACAGCGCTTTGCCATGGCAAGCCGCTTTTCCGGCGGCGCAAACATAGAACATACCATACAGTTGTGCAGCACCATGCCGCAAACAATCCATTGTTTTTCGGTTTGCGAAATGTGCTGAACTACAATGGCAAGCCTGGCTATATTACAGGAAACGTACCAGGACTAAAGGATGTTACCTGGGCAGAGTCTGTGTCGATTCGGCTTGAAGAACGCGACGGTCGACTTTGGGTCATGCTTAGGCCAGATATATGGATTACGCCGCTTGCGAAACGTCAAGAAGCAAGGGCCTTCTTGCGTAAACGCCGTTTGTATCGGTATAACCCTAAGTCGTATCACCTTTTAGATGCATGGATTGAAATCCTACTCGGCGAGGTTGGGTCAGGGAGTGCAATTAAGGTGTCCTGCTTTCCAGATGCAGAATATAGCGCTAATTTCGAGGTTGGAACTCGTACAGCCTACAGCCGTGGAGGTGGTTATGGTCGCTGATCCTTCAAGCCTTCCTGCATACTCCATCTTGCCGGAACCTTGTCTTCTGTTTCAGGGAAACAGAACAGATACGCATCCGCTTCGTGGGCTCTCGCAGCATGGCCCATATAGCGCTGGTTTGGGTCTGCCCGGCCAGGTCAGGATAGCCTATCTATCACCGGCTGGATCCATGGGTAAATTGGACGGCATTGTGTCAGAACTCGGCAAGCCAGTCGCACCGAAAGAAGCCCTCAATTACTATGTTCAGTACCCTGGGTTTGAAGGGGTATTCCGCGTTCCGTTGGTTATACCGTCAGAAGTTTTGAAATGCGCCATGCTTGAAGAGTGTGAAGCTATTGCAGCCTCTGGAAACGGGATCGCTCTTTCGGAAAAAGTTCTTCAATCCATGGCTGGCTTGATCAGACAAAGGCATGCGTTTGACGTTCTTATCATTTATCTGCCCCCAAGCTGGAAAGCATGCTTCGAGTATGAGGGCTTTAATCTGCATGACCGGATCAAGGCAAAGGTCGCACCGCTTGATCTACCAATCCAGATAGTCAATGACATTGCCTTTACCCGAAGCTGCCGAGCCAATGTGATGTGGGGTATCAGTGTTGCCCTTTATGCGAAGGCTGGCGGAATACCATGGAAACTTGCTGATTGGGACAAGGATGAAGCTTATATTGGCCTTAGCTACGCCATCAAGAAGCATGCGGGTGGACATGATTACACTACCTGTTGCAGCCAAGTATTTGATCCAGACGGCACTGGTTTTGAATTTGTTGCTTACGATACGCGTGAATTTACGACAGACCACAAAGGTAATCCTTATCTCAGCTATCAGGAAATGCAGTCGGTTCTGTCCAAGAGTCTACAACTGTATCAGAATGGTCATAATGGACGTATGCCACGCAAGATTTATGTCCACAAGACAACACATTTTACTGAAGAGGAAGTACAGGGAGCGTTCGATGCTTTTGGCGGAAAAACTGAAATTGAGCTTATCCAGTTTATAAGGAGTACAAACTGGTACGGACTGAAAGTTGATGGTCCGCGAAGAGTAGATCTAAAACCAGAACCTGCTTCCTATCCGGTAGATCGCGGTCTATATCAACCATTGACCGGTTCGGAATGCCTTCTATGGACGCAAGGCAGCGTGACAGGGGTCAATCCGCAGCGGCCAAATCAGCCTGTTTTTAAGGAAGCCGCCCTCAAACCGCTTCCCGGCCCCATAATGTTACGCCGTTTTTCCGGTGCTGGAGGATGGCACGATACCTGTTCAAGTATCCTCGCTCTGACGAAAGTAGATTGGAACAACAATACACTTTACAAGACACTTCCTGTCACACTCGTGTATTCGCAGGTCTTTGCTGATGTTGTAAAACAGACACCGGATATTGTGAACGAGATATACGACTACCGGTTCTTTATGTAGTAACTCAACCAAAGAATCGGTGTCATTATGTAGCGAGTCTGATTATGTTGTGGGTTTTAGGTTTTAAATATCCTTTTAATTCCTCTTATTCTATTTAGTTCTTTTAATTCCTTTGGGCGCGGTGTATTCTTCAATTGATTGGGGTACACAAATATTTCAAAGTCTTGTTTATCAACCTCCAGAGCCTTTACATAAGAGGATTTTATGAAAAAGCCATGGTGTCCCTTGCGTTCAACCGTACGCAAATTTCGATGATTTGCCATTGGTGGATACGTTTAAGATAACCACATTATTATGTTGCGAGTCATTTTAAGTTATGTTGCGGGCTTTTCATAAGCTCCTGTTATTATAGTGAATATCGACGCACAAGGTTTTGGTTAGTATCCATTTGTTTTTTCAATAGGTTAGAAGGACTCGCAACATAAGTGTC
>MAVP01000183.1 GCA_001751075.1 Desulfobacterales bacterium S7086C20
GCCCGTGCAGCAAAGTGATATCGGGATTGAGCGCCCGCACCGCTGCCAGTCCAGGAACTTCTCCGAAAGGATCATCTACAAGCCGACAGTCCTTTTCGTTGGCAACAGCCATGTCACTCCCTACAAGAGATCGTGTGGGCAGAAATCCCACCCCCATGGCGCCTGCAAGGAGCCTCAGTGTAAAGGTGAGAAAGCTCCAGTTCTCGAAAGAGATATGGTCTTCCTTAAAGATTCGATTATAAACCGCGTTGGGCCCCATGGTAGGATAGGCCTCACCCACAAATGCGGTGACAGCACTCTTAACTATTCCGGCGTGGAACAGTGTCATAATAGGCCCGTGCAGGGTCCCTGCCACAATGGTGAAATCCGGTTTCCGATTCCAGAACTGCCTGAGCAGTTCGTAAATTGCGGCATGGGACCGATAATGAAGGCCCAAGATGTGAATGCTCATTCCCTCTTCAACATTTTGTCGGATGGCCTCGGCCAGAGGTATGACCTTTGACCTGCCCTCCTCATAGGGCAATGCAAACCGGCTTTCCATTATATCTTGAACAAATTGGGCCATTCCTTCTTTGGAGGGAATCATCTCCACCTCTTTTTTCTCTTATAGCGTTTATAACCTTTTACAGACATATCCTTTGTGATGCCAAGATAGAATTCTTTGACATCTTCCTGTTCCATCAGCCATTGAGTAGTATCGGAAAGAACGATTCTTCCGTTTTCCAGGATGTAGCCAAACTCAGCGACACTGAATGCCCTAAGGGCGTTTTGTTCTACCAACAGGATGGCTGTCCCTTCTTCGTTGATTCTTTTCATGATCTGGAAAATCTGGTCGACTATAAGGGGAGACAAGCCAAGAGATGGTTCATCCAACAAAAGAAGCTTTGGCCTCGACATTAGGGCCCTCCCGATGGCTACCATCTGTTGTTCGCCACCGCTTAAGGTCTCAGCGCGTTGTCCTTTTTTCTTCTTCAAAATCGGAAAATGCTCAAAGACCTTGGCGTAATCCCTATCAAGATCACGATCTCTTCTCCTTATATATGTTCCCATCCTAAGATTTTCCTGAACACTGAGTTTTGGGAAAAGCTGTCGCCCCTCGGGAACATGCGATAGGCCAAGGGCGACGATTTTTTCGGGCGCCTCTCTCTCGATCCGTTTTCCCATGAATTCAATCGTCCCCTTTTCTGGCTGGCCTTCGTCGTCAAGGGTTCTGGAAATCGTGTGGAGCAATGTCGTTTTGCCAGCCCCGTTTGAACCGAGAACAGTTACTATCTGGCCTTCTGACACTTCTATTGATATGCCTCTGATTGCCTCAATTATGTCGTCATAATATGTCTCTATATTGTTAACCTTTAGCAACGGCATTGCTGTCTCCAAGATAGGCCTTGATCACCTCTTGATTGGATTGGATTTCTTCGGGAAGACCCTCAGCGATTTTTCTACCATAGTCGAGGACTGCAATTCGGTCTGATACCCCCATAACAAGCCGCATGTCGTGCTCCACAAGGATAAGGGTAATGCCGAGGTCCTCCCTAATATCCGTGATCCATATCATCAGATCCTGGGTTTCCTCCAGGTTCATGCCTGAAGAAACCTCATCCATTAATAAGAGCTTTGGTTCGAGAGCCAGAGCTCGTCCAAGCTCCACGAGCTTTTGCACGCCATACGGAAGGCTTCCGATCCGTTTGTTCCTGTGGGCCTGAAGGTCTAAGAAGTCTATGACCTCCTCCGCTTTTCTCCTGTGCCCTATCTCTTCGCTTCGGGTCTTTCCATAGAAAAAAGTTTGGGAGAGAAGACCGCATCTCCTGAATATGTGCCTCCCGAGCAGGATATTTTCGATTACGGTCATATTCGTGAAAAGCTCTATGTTCTGAAACGTCCTGGCGATACCGAGGTTGCTCATCTGATGGGCCTTATGTTTAAGAATGTTTCGATTTTGGAAAGTTATCTCTCCACTATCGGGTTTATACAGTCTGCTAATACAGTTGAATATGGTTGTCTTTCCCGCACCGTTGGGTCCAATAATGGACAAGATTTCGCCTTCATTGACGTTTAGGCTCACGCTGTGAACAGCCACGACTCCGCCAAAGCTGATTGTAAGGTTTTCAAGCGAAAGGAACGCCATATTATTCATCCTCTCGGAGAATCAGAGTGGAAACATCCTCCACCAGTTCCTTATTTTGACCCAAAGGCCGTAAAACCCACTGGGCTGCAAAATAACGAACAACATAAGAATAATACCGTAAACCGCGGCTTGGAGACCTGCCGTATTTCTGATTGCCGCGGGCAGGTAGTCTTTTGAAAATGCTATAATTTCGGGCAACATGGTTATGAAGACCGCCCCCATGACTGAACCTGTAATCGATCCCAACCCCCCCACCACAATCATGACGATAAAGCTGATGGAGTGAAGGAGTGTAAAATTGTCAACGCTGATAAAGAGGATCAAATGGGCGTAAAGGCTTCCAGCCAATCCCGTGTACACTGCACTGAGAGTAAAGGCCAAGGCCTTATACCAACCGAGGTTAACACCCATGGTTTCGGCCGCGGTCTCGCTGTCCCTGATTGCCGTCAGGGCACGGCCAAAGGTCCCCCTGAGCAGGTTTTTTGCAGATAGGAGCACAAGGGCCAGACTAAAAAATGTGATAAAGAAATATTTTGGATATGAATCGAATGTGAAACCGCAAATAGTTGGTGGGAGTGCGCTAAGGCCCTCAGCACCGCCGGTTACGCTGTGCCATTGTATAATGATCTCATCAACTATGAATCCGAAAGCCATGGTCGCGAGGGCTAAGTAAATACCGGTAAGCCTGAGCGAAGGAAGACCGACAACAAAGCCGATGAATCCAGCCATGGCGCCTGATATGGGTAGGGCAAGCCAGAATGGAACGGATAGCTTAACCGTTAAGATGGCCGATGTATAGGCTCCTATGGCCATGAACGCTGCGTGTCCCAGGGAGATAAGTCCAGTATATCCTGTCAAGATATTGAGACCCACTGCAATGATTGTATTGATAAATATAAGATTGAGTATGTAGGCCGCGTAATTGCCTCCTGCCTGGGAATAAATAAGAAGCCAGGCGATGAGAAGGGCAAGCCATCCCCACTTATAGAATTTATCAAAAATCCGGATGTCTCTTGAATAGCTTTCTCTGAGGTCCACCTGAAACTACACCTTCTTCTGTTCGTGTGTGCCAAAGATCCCTTCCGGTCTGATCATCAACACCAAGAGCATAATCACATAAGCAAATATGTCTTTGAACCAGAGGGGGAGATAGATGCCGGCCAGGTTCTCGGAAATACCGATGATCACCCCTCCGACAATTGCCCCGGGAATGCTGTTAAAACCGCCGATGACTGCTGCCGGAAATGCCTTAAGTCCGAGGTAGCCCATATTGCAGTTGAGAAATGAGATCGGGGCAACGATAATACCCGCTACCGCACCTACCATCCCGCTGATCGCCCATGTCATGGCATAAACGCGTTTGACACTGATCCCCATTAGAAGACTCGCCAAGGGATTTTGCGCCGAAGCCTGAAGAGAGATGCCCACGGTTGTGAACTTAAAAAAGAGGTAAAGGAGAAGAACCAGGCCAACGGTAATCAGGATGACCCATATGTAGATCGGGGCCATAACTACCCCTCCAATCTGGACGGGCGTTTCGGGAAAAGGGTGCGGGAAATCGAGGGTATCGTACGACCATATCATTCCCGCAAAGGCCCTCAATGTGATCGAGAGGCCTATCGTCACCATGATAATCGAGACAACAGATTCTTTCACGAGGGGACGAATCAGCACCCTTTCCAGTATTATTCCCAGACACCCACAGATAATTAGAGTTAGCAAAAAGGCAAGCACAAAAGGGACATGGAGCATTGTAATCAGGGTATAGGCAACAAAAGCGCCTATCATCATCATCTCGCCTTGAGCAAAATTGATAACCTCGGTTGCCTTGAAAATCAGGACAAACCCGAGAGCGATTAACCCGTATACGCAACCTAAGGCTAAACCACTGATGATCTGCTGAACAATCATTCTGCCCTCTCAATTACGCCGGTTAGACCTATCTAATCAATACATGCTCTCAATGAGGTCCTTGTAAACCTCGCTTATCTTTTTCCGTTTTACCTTCATGGTAGGCGTTAGCTCGTCGTCTTCCTGGTCGAGGATTTTTCCCGTAATGGTGAATTTCTTGATCTGCTCCACCCGCGCGAGCTTTGAGTTTACCTTTTCCACTTCCTCGCCTATTAGTCTTACTACCTCTTTTGTCTTAGTCAGGCTCGCATATGTTGTGAACGGGACTCTATTGTCTTGGGCGTATTTGATCA
>MAVP01000184.1 GCA_001751075.1 Desulfobacterales bacterium S7086C20
AAACTTCTGCAACAAGCAGGTTATCAAACAGCTATTGTTGGGAAATGGCACCTCAAGAGTCCACCAACGGGTTTTCATTACAGCAACGTCCTGCCCGGACAAGGCGAATATCATAATCCAGTCATGATCGAAAATGGTAAGTCTCAAAAACACAAAGGATATGTTACGGACCTTATTACAGACCAAGCCATCGCCTGGCTCAAGAAGCAGGAATCCTCTGAAACACCATTCTTCCTGATGCTGCACCACAAAGCACCACACGCCAATTGGGAACCCGACAAGAAGCACATGGCGATGTACTCCCAAGAAGACATCCCCTTGCCGTCGACATTTAACGATGACTACAAGACACGCACAGCACAGATCAAGAACCACAGGTTGTATGTGGGACCTAAGCAGTGGGAACTTCACTTCAAGCGCTTTGGGCAAATCCCAAAAGGGATGACAGAGCAGGAAACCAGAGAGTGGGTATACCAGAAGTATATGAAGAACTACTTGCGTTGCATTGCATCAGTAGATGACAACGTTGGCCGCGTTCTGGATTACCTTGATCAGGCAGGCCTGGCAAAGAACACGGTTGTTATCTACACATCCGACCAGGGATTTTTCCTTGGAGATCATGGTTTGTACGACAAACGCTTCATGTATGAGCATTCACTGCGAATGCCGCTTCTTGTTCGATACCCCGAAGGCATCAAGGCCGGCAGTACCTCAGACGCAATGGTGTCAAATCTGGATTTTGCATCGACATTCCTAGACTATGCGCGAGCACCAGTACCTGAAGACATTCAAGGAGAAAGCTTCAAGAGCATTGCTCATGGATCCACCCCTAAAGAATGGCGAACTGCAATATACTATAGGTTCTACGAGAAAGGATATGGGATCGGTCCGCACGAAGGAATCAGGACTAAACGCTATAAGCTCATTCATTATCTGTACGGTGATAAGGGATGGGAACTCTATGACCTGAGCAACGATCCAAACGAACTTAACAATGTATATGGGATTCCTGAAAACAAGAAACTTGCCGAAGATCTCAAAGCAACGCTTATTTTTTTCAAGAGGAAATACAAGGCAATCGAATGATAACGAATCACCAAGCAATTGAATCCTCTCGATTCTGAAAAGTCACCCTTTTTAGAACAAGTGATTAACGACGTTGGGTGGAAACAAAAAAGGATACTTTATGAGCAAACTTCGCAGACGTGGATTTCTTAAGATGGTTGGGATGGGGCTTGCGGCTCTCGGGGTGGGAGCCGTATATGCGGAGAACAGGAAACAGCGGACTAAGAATGTCCTGCTGCTGTATGTTGATGATCTCAGGCCTGAGATCAATTGCTATGGAAAAAGCAAGCTGATCACGCCTAACATTGACAGGCTGGCCAGACGGTCATTGGTTTTCAATAAGGCATACTGCCAGGTTCCTATTTGTATGCCGTCCCGCGTCAGTACGCTCAGTGGAATGTATGCCAGAAAGACGAGTCAAGGCATCCTGAGAAGGCTTCTTCCTCAGGGAAAGCCGTCTTTGCCGGGACATTTCAAGGCAAATGGCTATGACACCATTTCTATAGGGAAAGTGTACCACTTCAATAACGACGATCCTGAGTCATGGACGAAGCGGTATACTGATACGTTTTATGAACAAATACTGGTATGTGACGGCTATTGTTCGGGGTATCAGTTGGAGGAAAACAAACAAGGATTAACTTATTCCAGGACGGGGAGGAACAGTTCGCCACTCACCGAGTGTGTTGATGCACCGGACAACGCGTATCCCGACGGGGCAACTGCTGACAAGGCTATTGCTGATCTGAAGAAATACAGCCAGTCAGGAAAGCCGCTGTTTCTCGCGGCGGGTTTTTACAGGCCGCACCTCCCGTGGGTAGCCCCAAAGAAATACTGGGACCTATATAATCGTGAAAAAATAGACCTGGCTGAAAACCAATATTTCCCGAAAGGCGCGATCGGAAGAAATAGCTGGGGTGATTTACGTCATTACGGTGACAAGGTCGTAAATGCAGCGGAAGCTGGTCGCAGTAACTATAATGCAGACAATTTCCCTGTGCTTCCTGAAGATAAGCAGAGAGAACTGATTCATGGATACTGGGCATGTGTCAGTTTTCTTGATGCCCAGATAGGACGAATTCTTGACGCGCTTGATGATTCGGGTATAGCAGACAACACAGCTGTTGTCCTGTTGAGCGATCACGGCTGGCAGTTGGGCGAGCACAAGCTTTGGTCGAAATGCAGCAACTATGAGGAAGCGGTCAGGGTCCCCTTCATGATAGCCGCATCGGGCATAACGAAAGGGGAGAAAACCGATTCGCTGACAGAGTTGCTTGATATCTATCCAACTTTATGCGAGTTCGCCGGATTGGCTATTCCGGAACATGTTGAAGGGGTGAGCATGATGCCACTACTAAAAGATCCAACGCGAGAATGGAAAAAGGCAGTGTTTAATATATGGAACGGTTCCCGCTCAATGCGGACAGCAAGGTATCGTTTCACCAAGTATCACAAGCCGATGCCGAAAGGGAGCATATACCAGCTGCTCGGAACAGGCAGGTATGAACTTTATGACTATGAGACTGATCCTGCCGGAAATGTGAATATTGCTGCTGATCCGAAGAACAAGGCATTGCTGGATGAGCTGATAGCAATGATGGATGCCGGCTGGAAAGCCGCCCGCCCGGATACCTGATAGCAAATGTCGGATATAGGCCCGCTAGTCAAGAACTGGAAGGGAAGTCCGACGCCCAACAAGAACATGCACGGTATTGCCGCATGGCGAGGCAAGCCATGATTTTTGCTGTTCGCAACGACAAGGAATACCCAATGAAACGATATTTATCACTGTTCTTTATACTAGTATTAATAACGGTCGGCGTTTCAACGGCCAGCGACAAGAGCACACCAACTGACGCTGATAACGGATTCGCATGGAAATCTGAAGTTCCTGACGACTGCCCGTTCGAGCAATCGCAAACGCTGACGGCGATCTCCTTCACCGGTCGCCATAGTGATTATCGCTGCGGTGATACTTGGTATCCATCCTGGGCAAGTGATGGCAATCTGTATTCTCCATGGACTGACGGAGAAACCGATGGAGTCTCCTGCAAGTCCGGGTATGACGGCAAGATGGCACACACGGGTCACGGAGTATTGATAGGTGACCATCCACTCAAGTTAATCATCAAAAACACATCTCCTCCCAAAGCTGCCAGCGCCAAGCCTTACATGGGACGATACCCAGCGGGTTCATTGGTGCATAACGGCATCTGGTACTATGGCACTTACTGTCTTGGGCCAGACGGAAGCACCAAACACAAAGGATTCACATGGAACTGGCCGAACCTGGGGCCGATGCCGGGATTCCAGATCTCACGGGATCTGGGCAAGACATGGGAACCTTCGCCTCTTTCGCCTGAAAACCCGTTGTTTCCCGAGCCGGAAGAATACCTTGGTCCGGTAAAGATGGGGGCGCCTCACTTCGTGGATTTTGGCCGGAACATGGAGTACTCGCCCGACGGCAAGGCATACCTGCTGGGTATGGGTGCACTGGAGAACGATCCAAAACCGCGTCCCTGTATTAAGCCCGCCGAGGGGGGCGGATTTGAAATACAGGAATGCGATTCGGACTTCAAGCACGCCAATCTGAGTTGGATCAGTGCCGATCAGATTTACCTAGCACGCGTCAAACCGTCCCCTGAAACGATCAATGACAACAAGGCTTATGAGTTTTTCTCCGGGCATGGTGCGGATGGCAAACCGACCTGGATCTCAGAGTTTGAGAAGATCAAGCCATTGATCGAGTGGAACAACCACATGGGTTGCGTCACGGCAACGTATGTTCCCGGTCTCAAGAAGTATCTGATATGCATCACCGACGGCTGGCCGACAGTATCCAAGATGGACTCCTACATCCTGGAAGCTGACAAGATCACAGGCCCCTGGCGGATGGTGGCCTACATGAAGGATTTCGGTGAGCAGGCGTACTTCCTCAATTTCCCCAGCAAGTTCATTAGCGAAAACGGCAAAACCTTATGGCTGTGTTACTCGGCGAACTTCAGTCCTGGTTGGAACGGCGTGAAGCTGGAGTTCAATCCGCCCGGCGGACGCTACGGTTTGTGCCTTCACGAAGTCAGGCTAATTGGACCGGACTGACCTGCCCCCGATCTTTGTACCACCTGCATAGTTAGGATTTTCGCCGCATAGTCCTCTGGGGCAGGTGGTTTATATCCCAGGGAACGATGAGGTCTGTACCCGTTATATTCCCTTCGCCAGCGCTCTGTGAGCACTCTGGCTTCCAATAACGTATCAAAGATC
>MAVP01000185.1 GCA_001751075.1 Desulfobacterales bacterium S7086C20
ATTTTCCTGAAATAGCCCTAACTGACCCAGCGCCTGCCTTCCAAAGGGTTAAAGACAATCAGGTTTGGTAAAAATACAATAATAAAGTTGACAACTATTTGACAAATACGGATCCTGTAAAATTAATAGCACGTTGAACTTGACAAACATCGAACATCGGGGTGCAATCTGAAAACCTGATAAGCAGTCAAAGGAAAGCCGATGACCTTAACACAGTTATTAGAGCGACACGGCAAGGTTGGCTTGGGCGGAGAAGGTGTTCTCCGTACCCACGGGAGAAACACAGAAGCCCGCATTGTTATAGAAGAGGCCATCGCAAGGGGGATCACCTATTTCGATTCGGCCCATGTCTATGCAGACAGTGAGCTATACTATGGATACGTGTGGCGGGAACGACCGGAAGTGCGGGGCCGGGTCTTTCAAACCAGCAAATCCGCAACCAGAAATCGAAACGGGGCACTTGCAGATTTGGAAAGCACGCTCGAGCGGATGGGCACAGACTACCTGGATCTGTGGCAAATCCATGATGTGCGCACGCAAGAGGACCTTGATCGCATTTCCGCCCCCGGTGGTGCGTTGGAGGCCTTCGTGGAGGCCAAATCGTCCGGAAAAGTCAAATATGTGGGGGTTACGGGACATCACGATCCGAACGTCTTGACCCAAGCCGTGGAAATGTGGCCCGTGGATGCCGTCATGATGCCCGTCAATCCAGTGGAAGCCGTGTTGGGCGGATTCCTCACTTCCACGTTGCCCGCCGCAAAACGTAAAGAAATCGCCGTGATCGGTATGAAGATTTTGGGTGGATCGCTTTATCTCGACCCGTTACTGAATATCCCTGCGGAAGCACTTTTGCGTTTTGCCCTGTCCTTTGACGTGACGGTAGCCATTGTGGGCTGTTCAACACGGAGCGAGGTGAGTATGCTGGCAGATGTCAAAAACAAAATGGCGCCATTGTCCGAAACGGAATTTTCCGACATCGAGGATAGGTTCAGACCTTATCTGAAACAACTGGCTTTTTACCGAGGTGTTTTGTAGGAAAAATGCCACGTACTTCTGGAGGTCCATGAAGGGGATGACCCCAAGTTTTGATTGGATTGATGATTTATATGATCTCAGAATTGCCAAAAGGTCTAAGCATCAGAAATAGTGAACCATCAGATCATCATAGAATAATAGGCGTGTTGAAAGACTGGTGGGGTGGTAGAGATTTGACATGGATGTTACCGAAACTATTTCTGATACATTTTCACAACACATCATTTATCATCGAAAAAGATGACGAATTAATAGCTTTCTTAATCGGTTTTCTATCACAATCGAATACAGATGAGGGCTATATTCATTTAGCCGGGGTTCATCCAGATTATCGCGGTATTGGGATTGGAGAATATCTGTACGAACAATTTTATAAGGTTTGTAAAGAAAATAAGCGTGACACAATCAAGGCCTGTACATCACCAGTAAATAAAAGATCAATTGAATTCCATAAAAGAATTGGATTCCAAATTGAGCAGGGCAATGCAGAATTTGATGGCATACCAGCTACACTCGATTACAACAAGCCAAACGACCCGAAGGTATTGTTTAAAAAAAGGGTTGTTTAAGAAAGCAGCAGTAAGGTGGCAAGTGTAAATCGTTATTATATCCACGGCTATGTGTGGCATATTACCCATAGGTGCCACATGAAGGAATTTCTCTTAAGGCTCAGAAACACCTATTATTGGGACGATATTATATATATCAACAGGATAGCTTGGTCCGACCCCAATTAGCCAATTATCGGCCCTACCTTTATAGGTGACCCCAATTATTTACATTCCTACCGCGACTGATTATTTCCTTGTGACCTAGTTTTTTCTTTCTCATGTGAGTTTTTTCTAATGTCCGGTGTCTAACAAAACAAAAACCAACTAATTAGGACTAGGGCTTATGAAAAAAGAAAAGAATATGTGTGATCCTGCGCGGTTGAGCCGTTTTCTTGATAGGGAACTCGAACCGGATGAATACGCAGCGATAAACAGCCACATCCAAAATTGTCCCCGTTGCCAAAAGATACTTCAGGGAAACCAGTTCATCTCGTCTCTACTGCGAGCTGGTTTAGAAAGGAAGAGCCATGAAGTCAATTTACAGGAAATGGAAGACAAGGTAATGGCCAAGATAAAAAACGATAAGGGGGGCACTCCATGGCAGTCAAGGCTCGAAGAGTTCTTTGTGTTCAAGAGATTCTATATCCCAGCCGCGACTGTTATAGCTGTTTTGTTGTTGGTTTTTTCCTTTCTTGGCCGACCTATCTCAACACCTGGCCCCAGCGCGATCATAAAGTCTTTTCAGGGCAGTGTTGGATCTGTCATGATTCTAGAGACACCTAAATCACGCCAGACAATTTTGTGGTTCAATGAAGCCTTGGTATCCGGTAGCGAGGATGAGGAGGCGCCGAAAGACAAAAACCGTTTAGGATATATTTTCAAGGCACGACTGTGCGTATCTTAGGGTTTGTCAAACCTTCAAGAGGTGAGAAAAATGAAAAAGCAAATCTCTATTTTTGTCCTGGTGACAGCATTACTTCTTTTATTTTCAGTAGATCCAGTCTGGGCGGGTTCAAGGGCGCGTTACAGATGGGAAGGGGTGGCCATAGGGCTTGGAGCTGCTATTATAGGAAGTGCGCTCATTCACTGTTATGAGCCACAATATAGCTCATCGATGGTTTTCTACGATAGGCCGCCAGTTCGTTACGTTCCTCCTCCTGTTTATGTTAGGCCGCCTGTAAAGGTGATCTATTATAGTCCACAGACGATATTCTTCCGAGAAAAACAGACACGTCACCGTAGGCATTGGAAACCAAGACATACGCGGGGACGAAGGTGGCGGTAGTTTGCAAATAAGGAATGGTTATAAAGACAAAGGTAACTCTGAACGGTGAACTCTGAATCTGTGAACGCCTACAGACAAGGAAAGGAGGTATAAGCAGCCCATGAAAAAGAACACTTCTTTCACATTGATCAGTGCAGTCCTTGGTGTGGTACTTGTTTTTTCGGCGGGTTATGCAAACGAACAGGTGCCTGACACGACAGCAATGAATTCCAAGGTTTATGGACAACACACGAAGTCCCTGGTCACCTTTACCCACAAAAAGCACAATGTAGATTACAAGATTGCTTGCGCCGAATGTCATCATGTGTATAAAGATGGCAAGAGCGTATGGGAAGAAGGTGACAAGGTTGAAAAGTGTGGGGTCTGCCATAGCAAAGACAAGCCCTCAAGAGAAGAAAGGAAAGAGCTAAGCGGCGCAGAAAAAATCAAGGGCTATCATTACGAGGCCATACACGAAAACTGCAAGGGTTGTCATAAGGATTTGAAAAAGGAAGGTAAACCGACCGGACCCATTTCATGTAGTAAGTGCCATCCAAAGGAAAGGTGATGAACAAAGCGATCTTATGTTTACTTGCTTCTTTTCTGGCACAGACACTAATCTTTGCAGTAATGCCGGTACAGGCCTTATCAACCAAGGATAGGATTCCGTTTCATGCGGGTGAAAAGTTAAGCTACGTTCTCAAGTGGAGTATTATACCGGTGGGTGAGGCCACACTTGAAGTCCTGAATGGAGAAATGAAAACAGGAGAAAGCGCCTATCTTCTTAAGGTCTCTGTCAAGTCATATCCTATTATTGATCTCTTCTATCGGGTGCGCGACCATATTGAATCCTACGTTGACCGATCTGTAACTCACTCCTTGCTTTATAGAAAGAAACAGCATGAAGGCAGACACGAGCGGGACATTATGGTAAATTTTGATTGGGATAAAGCTAAGGCCCACTATTACAATAAGGGCAAACACGAAAGGTCTGTCAATATTTTACCTGGAACCTTTGACCCACTGAGTGTCTTCTATGCCTTTCGTTTGTACCCCTTAAAAGATGGCCTTGAGGTGGAAACTCCTGTAACGGACGGCAAAAAATGTGTTATGGGAAGAGCCAAGGTTATTAAGAGGGAAAGAATGAAGGTTGATGCAGGAGAGTTTGACACCTTTTTGATCGAGCCGGAGTTACAGAATATCGGTGGAATTTTTAAGAAAAGTAAAGACGCCAAGCTTCGGGTCTGGGTCACAGCAGACGATCGGCGCATACTTGTCAAGGCTGAAAGCAAGGTTGTTGTGGGTCATTTCACGGCAGAGCTGGTCTCAGCAGAGGGTGTTCTCCAATAGTGACGACTTCGCAAAAAGTCCATCTGCGGCGTTGCGCTTCATCCCCGCCCTGTTAAATTCTCGCTACGCGAGACGGCAAAGCCGATTTA
>MAVP01000186.1 GCA_001751075.1 Desulfobacterales bacterium S7086C20
GGCTGATATCCAGCTTCCGGGCCTTTTCTTTGGAGCACAATATCACCGCGGCCGCTCCATCGCTGTTGGGGCAACATGAGTACAATGTAAGGGGATCGGCAATCATCGGAGAATTGAGCACCTCGTCCAGACTGAACTTTTTTCTGAACTGGGCGTATGGGTTCAATATTCCGCTTAAATGGTTCTTTACTGACACCTGGGCCAGTTGTTCCCGGGTGGTCCCATATCGCTCCATATGTTTTTGGGCAACGAGGGCGAAGTAGCCGGGGAAAACATCCCCTAACCTGGTTTCCAGTTCTGCCGCACCGACATTGAGCATGGTACCTTTGGGCATAACGACCTTTTCTACCCCGACAACCATGACCATATTATAAAACCCTCCGGCTACCGCCATCCACCCCTCCCGCAAAGCAGTGGAACCCGAGGCGCACGCATTCTCAACATTGACAATGGGAACTCTATTGATGCCTATTTCCCAGAGGACATTCTGACCTACACCCGTTTCGCCCTGGAGTACCGGGGCCAAAGCATTACCGCAATATCCGGCCTCAATCTCTTTGGGATTGATACCACTTTCACGAATTGTGTTAAGGCACGCTTCCCGTCCAAGATCTCTTAGGCTCCTGTCAGGGTGTTTCCCGAAAAGGGTCATTCCCACACCGCCAATAAATACATCTCTCATAATTATATCTCTATGATAGTGGTTTGAATTTATATCCGATGATCTGTTGCCCCTGTTGCTCCTTTTTGATGGGTTCCAGCACTAGCTCCACTTCCTGACCGGACTGAAATGAATAAGGATCGCCTCCAGTAAAAAGGGCGAAAACACGAATGCTGTTGGCAGGTATATCCACATACCCATAAGAATAAGGGGCTTTGATTCCTGCCGGTGAAGGAATATGTACCACCGTACAGACATAAATGACACCTCGCCTGTCAAGAGCTATATCTTCCATTTCCCCTTGCTCAAAACAATGTGGACAAAGGGTCCGCTTTGGAAAGAAACTTCTCCCACAACTTGTGCACCGGTTTGCCAGCAGGGCCGGATACTGACCCTCTTCCACAGGGAAATCGAACAATCCCGGCTGAATCAGAATCCAGTCTTGATTCTTTTCATTTTTTAAAGTCTTTGACGAATTGGTCATAAATGCTGCTCCTTATAACGTCAATTCCAAATAACCATTGATTGTCAACTGAGACTGATTAGTTGGGCACTCTTAGAAGCCCTCCATCCCTCCGCTCACATGAATCGTCTGACGTGTAATATATTTGGATTCATCAGATACCAGAAACAACACAGGGTTCGCGATATCGATAATCTCTCCCATACGCTTCATTGGTGTTTTCTTCACCAGTATATCCAGGACCTTCTCGTCCAAAGTCCGGGCTTTTGGTGTGTCGATAAGACCTGGCGCCACGCAGTTGACGTTAATTCCGTATCTTGCCAGTTCCAATCCCAAAGCTTGGGTGAGGCCTACTACACCTGCTTTGGCTGCGACATAGTTGGTTTGACCAATGTTCCCCTTGTAGGCCATAGAAGATATGTTGACTATCTTGCCATAACCACGTTCAATCATGTGAGGTGCAACTGCCCGCGCGCAAAGAAAACTTGCCTTGAGATTTAGATCCACTACAAAATCCCAGTCCTCGTCGCTCATTTTTGTGAGCAAGGCATCCCGAATGTCGCCGGCATTGTTGACCAAGATATCCAGTTGTTCCCATTCTTTGATGACCTGACCAACCATCTCTTTTACTTCCCCGGCCTTGGTCAAATCCGCTCCATTGGGCGCTGCCACTCCTCCCTGCTTAGTCACCAGATCCACAGTCTCCTGGGCTTTGCCAAGATTTTTGTCGTTCACCATCACTTTGGCGCCTTCTTCTGCGAAGCGGAGCGCCATGCCCCGGCCAAGATCTCCTCCTGCTCCAGTTATGAGCGCAATTTTCCCCCTAAGTCTCATCGGTTGCCTCTCTTAGTGTTATCTGCTACCGTTAACGGAAAGTTCGATGAAAAAAGCCGTATGAAGACGCTACCCCTCAAACCCTTTTTTTCCGATCTGCCCAATAGGGCTCCCTCAATACCTTCTTCATTATCTTTCCTGACGGGTTTTTTGGAAGTTCATCAATAAATGCAACTCGTTTCGGTTTTTTGTAACTGGAAATCTTGGATGCACAAAAATCTATGATTTCCTTCTCATTCAGTTGACTTCCTTGTTTTTTCACAATAACAGCACAGACCGATTCCCCGTATACTTCATCAGGAATGCCGAATACGGCCACTTCCAGCACCCCAGGATGACCGCTTAGAATATCTTCGATTTCTTTAGGATAGATATTTTCGGCTCCGCTAATAATCATGTCGCTCATGCGGTCTACTATTGTGAAATATCCCTGGCCTTCAACCCTGGCGAGATCTCCGGTGTGTATCCACCCATCTCGAATGGTCCTTTTGTTGGCTTCCTCCATGTTGTGATACCCGATCATGCCGAGGTATTGTTGGGCGCTAATAATCTCACCTATTTCACCTTCCGGCGTGTCCTTTCCATTTTCACTCACTATTCGAAGGTCCGCATTGAACATCTCACGGCCGGTGCACTGTGACCGCTCAAGGTGGTCTTCGGGTCTCAGCACCGAAACCATGCCGGTCTCGGTTTGACCATACCACTGATAGAACCGGGTCTTGAAGATATCCACAGAGGCTTCAAGCACTGGGGGGCTAATCGCTGAAGAGCCATACCAGATCTTCTCAAGCGTAGAGAGATTGTATTTGGTTATATCTGGATAATTAACCAGCATCGCAAGCATGGTCGGCACCCACATAGTAAGGGTAACACCGTATCGTGATACGGCATCAAGGATCTTGTCCGGGTCAAACCCCTTACTCATAATGACAGCCGTGCCTCCTCTAAGTAAGGTCGGTTGGGTCAGGGCATGCATCCCACCAGTATGAAACAAAGGCAGGCATACAAGGGTAATTTCATCAGGCTGAAGGTCGCCCTCAATAGTCATTCCTTGATATATGTTGAGAAAGGCGGAGTGTGAGGCAAGTACCCCTTTGGGGGAGCCTGTTGTGCCGCTTGTATAAGTGATTGTGAACGGGGAGGTCGGATCCATTTTGATTCCAGGTTCTTCAGTTGGTCTCTCATCCATCAGGTTTGTCAAACCAAGACCTGAATCCAAGAGCTCTCCGGAAATGGCTACCAAATGGGCAGGTGAAATAAATTCGTCCTTGGCATCTTCAACAAGCGAAATGAAATCAGGCCCGAAAAAAAGAACTTTAGGCTCAGAGTTGTTGATAAGATAAATAAGCTCATCTCTCTTATAGCGGAAGTTGATCGGAACCACTACCCCACCGCATTTGGCAGTAGCGTAATTAACAACTACACACTCCAGACAGTTGTAGGCCAGTATTGCTACTCTATCTCCAGGCCTTACTCCCACAGAGAGGAGCCCATGGGCCAGCTGGTTGACCTTATGATTAAGTTGGCCATGGGTAAGGTGCTTATCATCCATTATAAGGGCATTTTTGTCCGGGTACCGCTTTGCATTCAAACGCACAATATCACCTATTACTTGCATTGGAAGTCCTCGCTATTCAGGCTTTGTATAAGTCTTAATTCTTCTAATCAGAAATTCACTCTGTCGATTTTGTCTTCATCACCGTTGGACTTTTTTTGGAAATAAAGGAATGCATGAAATCATCCATGCCTATGCTAATTCCCGCCCCGCCATCAACGCGAATTACCTGGCCGTTAATGTTGGCCGCAGCTTCAGAGCTTAGGAACAATATAAGTTTCGCAATCTCCTCTGGATCGGTCATGCGGCCGGTAGGTGTTCCTTCAATTGCGGTCTTAATAAATGGGCTTCCTTTGGCCTTCAGTTTCAAGTTCGTGGGTGTTCCAACCATACCAGGAGCTATGGCATTCACAGTAATGTTATACGGCCCCAACTCCTTTGCGGCTGTCATAGTGAGATTAATGATTCCGGCTTTAGCAGCCCCATACTCACCAGAGCCAACTGTGCCCAATAACCCCGCAATGGATGCCATGTTAATGATTCTTCCAAAGCCAGTGACCATCATTAACCGCGCCGCTTCTCGCAGACACAAAAAGGTGCCATTGAGATGAATAGAAATGGTTTTATGCCAGGTTTCATCCGCCATATCAGCTATCAGTGAGAAGGGACCAGGAACACCAGCATTGTTCACCAAAACATCAACGCCCCCGTATTTTTTTCTGGTCTTTTCAAACATGCTTTTAACTTGAATAGCATTTGAGATATCT
>MAVP01000187.1 GCA_001751075.1 Desulfobacterales bacterium S7086C20
TTTATGGACGGATCGGAGGGGTGGTAGGAAAGGAGACTTACAGTTACAAAGATTAGGACAAAAATGAGGATAACTCCGAAGATTTCCTTTCGCATTCCGTCTTTTTTACACCTCCAAGACAACAGGAAAGATCACTGGCCTTCTTTGAATGGCAGAATAGAAATACTTCCGTAAGGCCTTTTTGATATTGGTATGAATCACATCCGTTCGATCAGATTTGTCTGTGTCATAGCATTCCATGATTTCCATAATGATTTCCTTGGCACCTTCCAATATGTTGCTTTTGTGACTTTCTACAACAAAGCCATGGGATTCGACGGTAGGGCCATGAATTACCTTCCCGGTCTTGCTGTCAAGCACGAGGGTTGCGATAATAAGACCTTCTTCCGAAAGATATCGACGTTCCTTAAGGACACTCCTTTCTACATTTCCTATGCCCTTGCCATCTATTAGTATGCGGCCTGCAGGAACAGAGCCTTCCAGGTATCCGCCGGTATCATCAAATATCACCACCTGCCCGTTTTCCGCAAGAAGAAGGCGTTCTTTGGGTATGCCAACCTCCCTCGCCAGGTGTGTATGCCGGATGAGATGACGAAATTCGCCATGGATTGGGATAAAGTACTTCGGCTTGGTGAGATTAATCATCAGTTTTAGTTCTTCCTGGAAGGCATGCCCTGAAACATGGATGTCAGATACCTTTTCGTAAATCACTCCCGCTCCATTCTTGTAAAGACGGTTTATTATATGGGTAATGGCTCGTTCGTTGCCGGGGATAAATTTGGATGAGAGGATGACCGTATCGTCTTTCTTGATCTTAATTTGTTTATGTGTTCCCATGGCGACTCGGTGTAAAACCGACATAGGTTCTCCCTGGCTCCCTGTTGTGATAATGATAATCTCACGGTCCGGAGTTTCTTTTATCTGCCCCGTAGTTATTTCCATATCCTCTGGTATGTTAAGGATTTTCAAGCTTTTGGCGATCGCAACGCTGGCATGCATGCTACGCCCGCAAAAGACAATTTTGCGGCCTTCCAATCGGGCGGCTTTGACGATCTGTTGAATTCGTCCAATATTGGATGAAAACAGGGCCACAATAATACGTCCACGACAGTCTTCGAATATATCATGGAGCTTGTTTCCAATCTCTTTTTCTGAAAGCGTGTAGCCCTCACGCTCCACATTTGTAGAGTCTGACATAAGGGCTAGTACGCCTCGATCCCCGTACGCAGCGAACCTGTTTATGTCTGTAAGTTCGCCTTCAACGGGTACTTGGTTGATCTTGAAGTCGCCTGAATGCATAATTAGGCCAACAGGTGTATCAATGGCCAGGCCAACTCCGTCGACAACGCTGTGGCTGACACGAATGAATTCGACCTGAAAAGGGCCAATGGTGTGGCTTTGTCTCGGGGCCACTTCGATCAAAGGCATACTTGTGCTGATATTGTGCGCGCGCAACTTGTGTTGTACTAATGCCAGTGTGAATGGAGTGCCATAGATAGGGGCCTCGATGTCTCTGAGTACATACGGTAGTGCGCCGATATGGTCTTCGTGGCCGTGGGTTAAGACAATGCCCTTTATCAGGGACATTTTATCCTTAAGATACGTGGTATCAGGGACTACGATATCAATGCCCAACATATAGTCTTCGGGAAACATAATACCGGCATCGACGATCATAATGGCATTTTCGTATTCAAACACCATCATGTTAAGGCCGATCTCTCCTAATCCGCCAAGGGGGATAATCTTTACAGGGGCGCCCAATTTGCCTTGATCCTCGCGATATCTTGTTCCATTGTCGAATGGACTTTGTCCATGATGTTTTTTTTGTCTTTCTTGCCGTAGTCAGTTATCTCGATAGCAGGTTTAATACTGACGACAACATCTCCTGGCGTTATATGAAGGTTCCCCTTAGGCATAACATCGTGCGTTCCACAGATTATTATTGGCACGATAGGTCGACCGGAAAGCATGGCAAGATGAAAGCCCCCGGGCTGGAAAGGCTTGAGCTTGCCATCCTGGCTTCGACTTCCTTCCGGAAAGATCACTACAGAAACCCCTCCGGCAATCTTTCGCGCCGCCTCCAGGAGACTCTTGTGGGCTGATCTACGGTTGGAACGATCAATGCTGATATAACCCACCCGTGCCATGGCGTGTCCAAAAAGGGGGATATGGAAAAGCTCTTTTTTTGCCAGCCACCGGAACTGTACCGGAAGATATCCGAAAAGGGCCAAAATGTCGAACATGCTCTGGTGATTTGCCATGTATATGCAACTAGTGTGCTCATTAATATTTGACAAACCCTCTGTTTTCACCTTAACTCCACTGACGAGGAGTATAGATTTGGCCCAAAGCCTTGCCGCCGAATGAGATAGGTTGTCTCCTTCCTCAAACAGTGAAAGGACAATAGCAACTGAAGAACAAAGGATGGTAGCTAAAACTACCCATATTATAACGATAACGGTTCGCATGATGTGGTATGCCATCTGACGGCAAAAGCAATTTCCTTCATGGGTAGGGCCGGGCAAGTCTCTTTACAAAACCACTACAGGTGAGTCAACTTAGAATCTTTAGTGTCACAAACAAATTATCGGCAAAGCAAATAATGCTTTCCCTTTGCGCTGGAGTTGCGTAACCGATACAGTCGCACCTGATCCGGTTTCTCGTTCTGATTAACAATTCGAAGGTGATAGAGTCCTGCTTCAGCTCAACAGCAAAACAGAAGGGCTGGCACTTAGTGTGGGCTGCCTGGACTTCATTTAGAAGATTTTCTTGCAGGGCAATCCAATAGAGCTGTTCCATCTGGCTATGCCCATAGTGTTCATCCAAATGAGCCTTTAGGTTCTCATAGTCTTTAGGCCTGAGTTCATCAATACGATATTGCCTCATTCCCTGCTTTATATCATACTATTGAAGTGCAAAAAAGGGAAAATATGGGGTAAGTGTCACGTATCAGTAAAAAACTTTACGCGTATCGTATTCTTCGTCTTTGATAACCTTGACCAACAGATAGCCGGCTAAAAAGACAAAGCCCACATTGCGAATCAGATACCATATGGCCGCTTGATTTTCCGAGACGTTGCTTGAAAAACAACCGCATTGAACGTCAAGTCCCCGCAGCATGTTAAAGCCCAAAGCTCCAGAAAATACGAGGAAGAGCAGGTTGGTTAAAAGTACAGCGCCAGGAAGCCATAACCCGGAAATAAGACATACACCCAAGAGGAGTTCTAGGTATGGCAGAATCACAGCACAGGGGTTGATGAAGGGGCTGGGAAGCAGTCTATAATCCTGGATCACACGGGCAAAAGCGAGGGGGTCAACAATCTTGTGAATGCTTGCCCAAGCGAGGATTCCCCCAAGAAAGAGGCGAAGTACAATAATCGAGGTTTGTTTTTTTATAGTAAACCCAGCCATTCCGATTACCCGACTACGATTCTGTTTCGACCGGCAAATTGTGTTCTTGCCACTGGGCCCAACCGTTGTTTAATACATAAATATTGGGATAGCCTTTGTCCAACAAAGCCAATGCTACATGTTCGCTTGAACGACACCCGCCGCCATTGCAATAGGTGATGATAAAACAGTCGTTATCGACATTTTTTAAGAACTCTTCATGCATACCTTCGAATTCTCCGTATGGCAGGTTTTTGGCGCCTTGTATGTGCCCCTCTTTATACGATTCCCCAGATCGTGTATCAACAAAAAGGACTGCTTGGGCGAGGAACAACGCCTTTGCCTCCTCAATAGAGATGGTAAGACCGTCTTGTGATTCTGAGATTTGTGCAGAGTCTGTAGACAAATCAGCGGAAAGAGATAACCCGTCAGGCCGAACCTGATTGACCAGGAGGCCAATGACTACAGCAAGGGTCAAAATAGCCCCACTATGTCGAAGTGCTACAAACAGCATATGTCTATAAGAACCCATTTTTGTCATTATTGATCTTAGTTGCTTCTTCCGTCGTATTATATTCCAGTGACAATCGTAACGCAACGTGAAAATATATGATTGTCTCGTTGGCCGTGTCCGTTCATGAGGAAAGCGTGGGAGGATTACTTGACAAATAACAGGCAAAGGGCCATATTCCCTTGAGGATATCTGCAAAAAATGAAACATGCATTAAAGACAGGCCTTTCTTTTGGGTTAACCTCTGGGACTATCACAACATTGGGACTGATGGTGGGGCTTCATTCCGGAACCCATTCAAAGCTTGTTGTGCTTGGTGGGATTCTTACCATCGCTATAGCTGACGCTTTCTC
>MAVP01000188.1 GCA_001751075.1 Desulfobacterales bacterium S7086C20
ATCTTTGCCCGGGTGAAAAACCCCCTTGTCGATCTGATTATCGCTCCCTACTATGGATGCCAGTGTCTTCGTCCGTACTCTGTTTTTGACGATCCTGAGGAACCCCGCTCTATGGAACCGGTTATTGAAGCCGTAGGGGCAAAGATTCATCCATGGGATATGGGGGGCAGATGCTGCGGCGCATCCCACATGACCACCAAGCCTGATGTGGCCCTGGAGCTCGTGGCCGCTATATTAAAGGCAGCCCGTGGAGCGGACGCCATCGTCACTGTATGTCCCATGTGCCAGATGAACCTGGAGGCGTACCAGAAAAAAGTTTCGGGGATGTCCGGGGAGGACCTGAGCATGACCATCCTTTATCTTCCTCAGTTTCTGGGATTGGCCCTTGGTCTTTCGGAACAGGATTTGCGGATGGATCTGAATCTTTCCATTGCCAAAGATTTCCGGGACAAGTTAAATAGGACACAGATTTTCGCAGATATACACAGATAATATTGTTATTTTAAAATTTAAGAATCTTGATAATCTGTGTTCATCTGTGTCCAAAAAAGGAAAATACTATCAAGTTATAAACCGGGACGCTAAATTGCTGCTCAACGGGATGCTGGAAGCCGGTTTATGCTGATAGTTGGACATGTAGCAGAAAGGGCTACCCGAACTACATTTGAGCCGAGAAGAGCTTTTTCCGGATCAATCTCTTTGGAATGATGG
This sequence comes from Desulfobacterales bacterium S7086C20, assembly GCA_001751075.1. GTDB lineage: Bacteria > Desulfobacterota > Desulfobacteria > Desulfobacterales. The sequence continues at coordinate 712 of MAVP01000188.1, forward strand.
GCCATAATTATCAAATCAGCATTCCTCCATCTTGCAAATTTGAGGACCTCGACATATGGCATCCCTTCCCACGATTCAAAAGAATGCTCTGCAACTCCCTCTAATTTTGGGCCATATTTCTTTTTCATTTTTTCTGTGGCATCTTTAATGCTTTCTTTTATATCGGCCTGGTCTAATATTAGTGCATCTTCATCGTGGGCAACAGGTATGACGTGAAAGATATGTAGATTGGCTTGGTAGTACTGGGTCATCCGGAAGGCAAAATCGAAGGCATGATGGGCCGGCTCTGAAAAGTCCGTAGCCAGGACAATGTCGGAGAAGGTCACTTTTACCGACCTTTTTGCCTCAAAATCCTCGTATACCTCAAAGACCTTATCAACAAGAATCTCAGGGTCAAACGGTTTGAGGAGATAGTCAAGCGCCCCTATCTTCATGGCCTCTATGGCGGTCTCTACCGTGGCATAGGCGGTCATCATGACCACGGTCAGATCAGGGTAGGGCTTATGGGCTCTTTTAAGGAGTTCCACGCCGTCCATACCCGGCATCTTGATGTCCGTAAGCATCAGGTGATACGGTTTGGATGCCAGTTTATCCAGAGCCTCTTGGCCGGATGCGGCCATGTCCACGGTAAAACCTTCATCTTCAAGCCATTCCTTGGTTGAATCGCGAACGATTAGTTCGTCGTCCACCACCAGAATCCGAAAATCTTTGCGGTCACCAACAGCCTCCATAGTCCAGACCTTAGGTACTTGCTCAGAAACAACCATTACGGGGCAACGCGCCCTCTGACTCACTCTTTGGAGGCTACTCCCGGCCATCCCCCATCTTGTCGGCAGGTCTTCATCGATCTTTTTTTCATGGGGACCCATAATAATCAGATCAACAGTTTTTTTTCTGGCAAAACGCAGGATTTCGCTGTGGGGCAGACCTGGGACAACTTCGATTGTATAATCTTTAACTCCAAATTTCTCGATTTTTTCCTGAAAGTAATTATTTATTTCTTCTTTTATTTCTTCTACCTTCCCGGAAGGCACAAGGTGTCTTATAGCACCCCACCCATCTGATCCCATGCCGTAGGCGTGAAAAATATATAATTTGGCGTTGCTTTGCTTGGCCAGAGCAAAAGCCATGTCCGCAGCACGTTCACATGCTTTTGTTGGAGATGCGGCTAAAAGAACGTTTTTAAACATAGTTCCTCCTTTGGTATAGGAGCTATCCTGTTCAAAGAATGTGATAATGGTATAAATTTAAATAAAAATAGCTTTTTCCCTTTGCTAAAGCAATAGACAATTTGCCTACATCAATTCCCAGTTAAACCCGCATTTCTCAAACGCTTAATCTTCCCCTTTCAGTGCCGGAAGGCTAATAATAAAGACGGTATCTTTCCCCAGCTCGCTCTCGACTGTAATAGTTCCTTTATGCCTGTCGATGATGCCGTAAACCAATGAAAGCCCGAGGCCAAGACCTTGCCCCTCTGTCTTGGTGGAGTAAAATGGATCAAAAATCTGGTGAAGATCTTCGTCGGCAATACCGTACCCGGTATCCGCTACTTTTATTTCGACCATCTCCTTGTTTGGATCAAAGGAACTGATTATGGTCAGTGTGCCGCCATCGGACATGGCGTCGATGGCATTAAAGATGAGATTGATAACGCATTGCTGGATTTGATTAAAGTCCCCCAAAACCTTCGGAATACCCGGATCCAGGTCGGTTTTAATCTGGATATTCTGAAGCATGAGTTTGTGCTGGCTGAGCAGAATGGATTTGTCCAGGAGCTCATTGATATTCATGTCGTTAAGTTGCAACTCAGATTTGCGTGAGAAGGCCAGCAGATTGGAAACAATCTTGGAGCAACGGTGGGTTTCACTCTCAACAAGGGTGAGATGTCTTTGAAACTTTTCTTGGTTTTTTTGGTCCAAAGAGCCCCTCTTAATAATCTTGAGCATAAGGCGGATATAGTTCAGGATGCCTGCAAGGGGGTTGTTTAGCTCATGGACAACGCTGGCAGACAGCCTGCCCAAAGAAATCATTTTGTGCTCGTGAAGCAGCCGAGTCTGATCGTCAAACTGCTGTTCCATTCTTCTGATCTCTCTGAGATCCCTAAAGAAGCCCATCATGCCGATCTCTTCGCCTTGGTCAAACATAACCGTGGCTGAGAGCTGGACCGGAATCTTGTCGCCTGTTTTATTAGTCATATATGTCTCAAAAAGAAGGAGCCGATTTTTCCCTCCGTATCCATCGGAAACCAGTTCTTTCCTGAGCTCTTCCAACATAGCTGGCGGGAAAAGATCGTTAAAAGACATTTTCATGATCATTTCATATGCGGAATAACCCAGCAGTTTCTCGGCTTGCTGGTTGAAAACGATAATGGATCCATCCCTGTCCGAGGCGATGATGGCATCTATGGAACTCTGAATTAAGTTGTGTTCAAACTCAAAAAGTGTGTGGAGCTCTTGTTGCAGCCGCTTGACCTCGCGCATATCTTTAAAATAGCCTACCGTGGCAACTTCCTGCCCTTCTTCATACAGTAATGTTGCGGAGAGCAGGATTGGTACTCGCTGGCCATCCTTATTGAGAACATCCAATTCATAATTATTAAGACGGCCAGGATTGCCGTGCTCAGGTCCGTAAATCATTTTTTTTATTTTTCTGGCGACACCTTCGGGGTAGAATTGGGTTACGTGTACTCTGGAAAGCGCCTCCTTCTGGGTATAGCCAAAAATGTATTCAGCGCCCTCATTGAAGATGATGATGTTGCCATCATTATCCGAGGCGATGATCCCATCAATGGAACTCTGGATCAGATTATTTTGAAAGTCATGGGCTTTCTTGAGTTTTTGCTCCATCTCCTTTTTTTCGGTTTGATCTACACAGACCCCTTCATATCCTATAATATTTCCCTCTTTATTATAGCGTGTGTGAGTTGTGCGCAATACCGAAATCACTTTCCCATCCTTGCGCTTCAAATCAACTTCATAGTCAACTACGTGACCTTTTCGCTCAATCAACTCCTGGTATTTTCGGCGATCTTCAGGTTTCAGATAAATATCTCTGGCTATATCCACCTTAAAAAATTCCTCTTTGCTCTTGTATCCCAACATATCTAAAAAAGCTTTATTGGCTTCGACATATTTACCTTCTTTACTGCTCATATACATGCCGACATGTAAATGCTCAAACAATTCCTTGTAATCTTCTATGGAGGCGCGAAGCATTTTTTCACGCTCTTTATTCTCCGTAATGTCTCGATATATGCAAAAGTGGGATATGGTCCCCTCAGCGGTTTGCAAAGGTAATTCAAAGATCTCAAAAGTCTTATCGATGTGGGGAAAGTGGTTCTCCCAGCGGAGTGTTTCTCCTGCAAATACTTCTTTTGCCCTGCACCAGGGACATATCTCATCACGATTAGCAATCGCCTGATAGCATTTTTTCCCTATGCCGTCTCCAAAAGTGCTAATGCTGGACTTGTTCATAAATTTCACGGTGTAATCATCT
>MAVP01000189.1 GCA_001751075.1 Desulfobacterales bacterium S7086C20
ATCAATGGGGAGAGGTCCTTTGGATTCGGCAGGCAGTGCCTGCCGAATTGTAAAGTATTCATAAAACCTGCGCATATCACGCAGGTTGCGTAGTGAAAAACCTTGTCCGTATTCCTTTACCAGCGCCTCTGCCAATCGTTCCAAAAGCTGTTTCCCATACCCGGCCCGCTTTTCATTGTTCTGTATGTCCTGTGTGATGACACGGCCGATATTCCAGTAGAGATTCACAAGGACCAGATTGGCCGTGGTGGCCACATGACGGCGGGAAGTTTCAATAAGCGAGCGGATTTCAGGCAGGACTTTGGGGAAAGGCGGCGTCTTTATGGGCGTCTTTTTTGTCTTAGGCTTAGTCACTTTCCGCCTCCCGGATAATATCGCCTATGTTCACGGTAAAGCTCTTGCGGCTCTTTACAGCCAGCTTGAAGGCCGGGTCTTGCACGCGGTAAAGGGTCGGATTGGTGGCGCAATCCACAACCACGTAGAGCCAGTATTTGTCCCGAACATTGACGGCCGTGGGCCACTCGTTCTCCGTAAGATGCACTGGGCCTCTGCCGGCGCGTCCCTTGACTTCAATGGCCACTTTTTCGCCATTACACCTGTGGCTTTCGAGGTCATATCCTCTTGCAAGATGGGGCGACGAAACGTCATACACACGCGCCTTATAGCGGTCCACCTCAAAATTGCGGGCAATCCTCATGGCCATATCTTCAATATTTTTATCATAGGTCTCGAGTGTTTCAGGACTGGGATCCGGCACAACCAGGGCGACTGCAATCCTTTCCATCCTGGAGATTTCCAGTTGTTCCGGCCTTCGTTGCTCAAAAACGAGCGTCTTGGCTTTTCCCTCCTCAAGTTGTGCTTGCTCTTTTTTCACCTCTTCAAGCTCATTTGCCGCTTTGGAATCGCCCTGGCGGACGCTACGGGCCAATTCACTCCTGCGTTCGGCCAATTCGCTGAACAGAAAATCAAAACCGCGCATAAGGTCATCCATACGAGATGATGTATCCGCCTGGAAGGCGGCCCGTGTCTGTTGAAGATAGGTGGTTTCTGCCACCATTCGGGCGTATGCATCAGCTTTGGCAACATGCTCTTCAGGGTTGCGCAGCAGGTTTCCCGCTTTCCATAATGCGGCCGGAGGTGCCGCGTGCAGGGCCAATAGGTGATTGGGAGGGCAGATATCGAACTCACCCCTTTCGTCCCATTTCAAGCCGATTAACCGTCGGTCCATGAGATTGCTTAAAGACGCGCCGGGGCCTTTATCCGAAATGGATGAACTTTCGCCTAACTGACAGATATAAACCGCGGCATAATAAGGCTCTTCTGCCTTGGGATCACAGAATACGGCCCCACGCTGAATATCTTTTTGAAACCGATTCATTACTTCCTGACATAGTGCATCAAAAATCATGTCTCCGGGACGAAGAAAGGCTACTTTAGCGCCTTCCTGGTCAGGGAGGGAAATATTCCCGTGAACAGACAGGTAATCGGGGAGTCCATTGGACAGACTTTCAGCGAGACTCCTCAACCACTGCCCGTCTTCACCTGTTATCGAAAACCGTGCGGCTTCATTCAGATCACCCTCTATTTGCAGCCCCATGTATTGAGACGATTTTTCGACAAAATTTTGGATAAAGGCGGGGAGGAGTCGATTGAACTGCTCCACTTCGATTTCGGTTTTCAGTTGCCCGAGACGCTTAGCTACATCACCATAGGTTGATGCTGTTTTTCTCTGTTCTTCAACCGTGCTTCTAAGCTTTTGTGTAGAAAAGATGGATTCAAGTCTCTTCTGGGCCGAATAGGGGGGAGTTTCAAACAAGGCATCTCTGAGTAGATCCCGGATCGAAACTTCCTGAAGACGTTGACCTATCACATCGAAGACCTTGTCGCTGCAAAGCTCCTTACGCGCTTCTTCCAGCTTGTCCAGGAGTGTGGTTAAAACATCGCCTTCCCTGGTATTTTTAGCAACCAGATTAAATATGCGCACTTCGGAATGTTTTTGACCAAAACGATGCAAACGCCCCATCCGTTGTTCAAGGCGCGCCGGGTTCCAGGGAATATCATAATTGACCATTACCCAGGCAAATTGGAGGTTAATGCCCTCTCCTGCCGCATCTGTTGCAAGCATGATTCGAGCACTTGGGGCGTCAGGATTTTTAATGCCCAGGGATCGACGAAAGTCAGGAGTCATAAACAGTATCCTCTGCTCTTCTCGCTCCTTGACCTCCATACCGCCGTGTATAGAGGCTATCTGCCCGGTATATCCCAGCGCTTCGAACCTCTGACGCAAGTAATCCAAAGTATCCCGGTGTTCTGTAAAGACAAGCAATTTCTCGTTTTGGAATTCCGCAGACTCAATAAGCTCACGTAATTTGACGAATTTTGATTCATTAAGCGCTTCTCTTACCTCTTCGCCCAAGGTGATAATCCGCTCAAGGTATTCCACTTCTTTCTGCTGTTGTTCCGGATTCACCGGTTGGGCTAAAGACAGGACCTGCCCTTCAACGTACTCATCGCTTTCAAGGCCAATCTCAGAGGGTTCGTTATCGTCAGCCGTGCTGGAGTCAAAATGGTCTATGATTCCTTCAAGGGATAAAGCCCTTTGCTCGATAAACGGCATATCCTCTTTCAAAATACGAGAACGCCGCCGTCTAAGTGACTCCAACATGGCATAGGTGGAACTGGCTAAACGCCGCTGCAGGACCGCTACCACCATGGCTGCAGCATTTTTATTGATGCTCTTACTCGTTTTGTAACTCCAACGCAAATATTCCGAAGAGGCATCGTAAAAATGTTGCTCATCGGGAGTGAGTTTAAAAGAAATGGTCTGGCATAAGCGGGGCATATAAATAGGCTGGCCTTTGTAGTTAACCATCTCTTCCTTTAAACGGCGCAGGAAATACCTGGACTTTTTTTCAGGGGACAAAGAGGGTAGCGTATCCGGGGTAGAGAGGACCTTGCGATCAAGCAATCGCCAAAGGGCAAAATAGGGAAATGGTTTACCCATATGGGGCGTAGCCGTAAGCAAGAGCAAGTGTGTGGTGTGCCCACTCATGGCTTCGCCCAGAAGATAGCGACGGGTTTTGCTGTCTTTTCGCTTTGGGTTATTCCATGCAAGTTTGTGGGCTTCATCAAAGACAACCAAATCAAAGCTTGGTGAATTTTCAGATACGAGTCGTTCCCTTATTGGATCATTGGCGGCAGTATCGACACTGATGATGATGCGTGATGGTTCATCATCCGTCAAGGGATCACCTTTTTGAAAATCCGCCCCTTTTACGATCTTGAAATCAAGATCAAAAAAATAAAGGAGCTCATTTCGCCAATTCCAAGTAAGCCCAGCCGGACAAGCGATAAGAATACGGTTCAATCGACCACGATTAATCATTTCCCGTATATAAAGGCCGGTCATAATTGTTTTTCCGGCACCGGCATCATCGGCAAGGATAAATCTAAGGGGATTTTGAGGCAAAAGGTACTCGTAAACAGCAATCCGTTGATGAGGAAGAGGAACCACGCGCGAAAGCTCAAGTCCGAATGTTTTATTAATAAGATGGCCGTTTTGAAGCCTGTATGCATCAATCACAAGCTTGATCGCCTCAGGCTCACCTTCGAAATTCAGGCGGGGAAATAACGATATTTGCCGACTACGTGGAGTTGGGGTCTCTTCATGGTCCATCCAAAGAGCCCTGAGTCGCTCAAGCCGATCTTTCTGAGGTTTCGCCTTTCCGTTTTCCCAGCGATTAACAGTAGCGAAAGAAACACCCAAAACGTTAGCAAATTCTTGCTGCGAATGCCCCAGTTTCAAACGCAATGCTTTTATTTCCCCACTTTCCATGTGAAGAAAAATATCATAAAAAAAAGATAATGTCAAATATTTTATTCACCTATATATAGTTTGTTATATGCCCAAATCATCTTTTTTAAAAAATCATCCCATTTCTCAATTTTAACCAAATAAAAACGGTTTGTTATCAATAATGGGGTCAAATCCCGGTTAAATAAAATCTTTCTGACAGGATTTACAGGATTATCAGGATTTTTTAAAACATATCTTGTCTATCCTGTTGATCCTGTCAAATTTTAGAGTAAATTAAGGGACGTACTTCAGCTTATAAGTTTCTTAGGTTCCCCTCGGTTATTCATTTTCAATCACCCGCGCCACCGGCCCGCCGCAGCAGGTGAAAAAGGG
>MAVP01000190.1 GCA_001751075.1 Desulfobacterales bacterium S7086C20
CCCCCGATGATTTTGGGAAGGGCGCCAGCACCGGCATGGTTCAGGTGAAGGCACACGAGGCGACCTTCCCCATGTACAACATCCGCAATCTTCTTGAGTTCTGTTGCGCTCTCAGAGAGATGGATGCAGGGCTGTTTAGGGTGTTCCCTGCCATCAGCAGTAACCGACACAGGCTCAATAATAACTAATCCCGGACCGTTTTTGGCGATCTGTTGGTAGAAAGTCAATTGGCGGTCCGTCACGGTGCCGTCAGGATTGCCACGGCCTATCTTGATCGGGGGAAAGATAAACCGGTTTACAAGCTCCAGATTACCTAAGCTAAATGTTTTGAACATTCTTTTCATGATATGCCTCCTGTTTGATTTTTTAGTTTTATCTCTGCGCATCCACAGATGCCTTGCTTAATTATTGATAGTTTTGCTCTTTAATATCCCATGGCGTAAAGGATGCTCCCAACGGCTAATCCAAAAGTAAGATTAAAGACTTTAATCAGCACAGAATCCTTGAGGCTGTAAGAAAGAAGGGGCAGCATACCATGCCCGTCCTGGACGAATGACGCGGTGAAAAGTACGGAAAAGGGCACCAGCCCTTGCGCATACATCATTACGAATATCAGATGCGGCCCTGACTCAGGTACTATTCCAATTAAGGCGGCGATCAAGAGCACCCAAATCATCTGCTGCCGGATAAAGGCGTCCAGGTTCCAAAAGGCCAAACCCCAATGTACAAAGAATAGGGCGCCAAAGGTCCACAAGAAAACACGAAAGAGGTGCTTCTTGACTATGTGGTCCCAAATGTGAACGTGCAGGTAATGTTCTGAGCAAACCGCAGCAACATATAAGGAGCACACTGAAAGGCCCATAAACGTAATGCGTTTCCAGTTCCAATGGGTTGGGCCAACAGTTCCCACTAAAATCAACACGAGAAAAGAGCCTATGAAGGCAAGAAGGAGAAAACGGGTAAAGGAAAGCGACCGAACATTTTGAATGATATTTTTAGGCTTAAAAATGTCGCCAGTCCTAAGCGAATCTTTATCTCCCGGAACGCACTCTTCACACTGATGCTCAAGACAAGATTCACATGGAACAATGCCAACGATCCTAATGATTTTGTCGCTTACCAAGGCAAAAAAGATCCCCAAGAAAAACAGCAATCCGAAAAGCGCCAAGGCTGTAGCCGGGAACTGGGTGAGCATTACAAAGGCTTCATCCCCGGAAGTGGCTATCATTCCACCCACTATTGCACCGAAACTGATTATGCCGTGGACATAGAGGCTTACGTTCATGAAAGCACCCAGACAACCCGGGGTGGAACCAAGAAAAGAGGCCAGAGTATACTGCCGCCACAGACCCCCTTGCATGATCGCGGTCATCCGCCTTTCGCTCACCGTATCAATAAAATCGACCAAAAGCATCATCACAAAGACAAAAACGGTGATCATCAGGGCATGTTTGAAGACAGAGAGAATTTCCATTTCATTTTCGCCGTATCGTTTAGTGGCTCGTCACTCATCTTTTAGGCATATTTCAATTCGCAATTCCCGGAGCGAGCCTTAGGGCTCGGTCAAAAATAACTTGGCATTTTTGCATCCCAACTTCACCATATCTTTAATCGATCTTCATTCGCAAAAATCCTCGAAATAGCCCGCTATTCCTGCGGTTTTGCTCAATCAGATCGATGAAATCTACGGCAAATTTGGGCGCAAATTCTACCAACTTATTTTTGACCGAGCCCTTATCTGCAGTTCACCTCGACACTCACATGCCCACCCCATCAATTTTGGTCCCGCACTCAGAGCACTTTCCATCTTGCAAGCGATTTCGTATCAGTGTCAGGCCATAGCGCTCGATGAGAATGGCCCCACAGGCGTAGCAGTAAGTATTTTCACCACCCTCACCGGGCACGTTGCCTTCGTATACGTAGCGCAAGCCCTCTTTGATGCCAATTTCGCGAGCGCGGCGGAGAGTAGCTACCGGAGTTCGTGGTTTGTCCAGCAACTTATATGCCGGATAAAACTGGGTGACGTGCCACGGCACTTCCGGGCCAACGCTTTTCACGAAACGACCTATGTCACGCAGCTCTTCCTGTCCATCGTTTAAGCCTGGAATAATGAGTGTTGTTACTTCAACCCACACACCAAGCTCTTTCACCAGTCGGATTGTTTCAAGCACCGGCTTCAGACGCGCTCCGCAGATCTCTTTGTAAGATTTTTCCGTAAATGCCTTCAAGTCGATGTTAATGGCATCCAGATATGGCGCAAGCTGGCGTGCAGCCTTGGCGCTCATATATCCATTACTTACAAACACGTTTTTTATTCCTTCCTCTTGAGCCAGGACAGCGGTATCATAGGAAAATTCGTAAAAGATCGTTGGTTCAGTGTATGTGTAGGCAATTGTTCCACAACCAGCGGCTTTTGCAGCCGCCACAACCTGTTCGGGTGTGCGCTGATGGCCAATGATTTTTCCCCTGTGTTCGTGGGAATACTGAGAGATATCAAAGTTCTGACAGTGCTTGCAGTGAAAATTGCAACCCACTGTCCCGATGGAAAAGGCCTGGGAGCCGGGCAGGAAGTTGAATAAAGGCTTTTTCTCTATAGGATCGATATGCTCGGCAACGATCTTGCCATATACGAGACTGTAAAGCTTTCCGCCCCGGTTTTCCCTCACACCGCAAATACCCCTTTTCCCTTCTTTGATCTTGCACCGGTGCTTGCAAAGATTACAGCGGACCTCGCCTCCCGGAAGGGATACGTAGAACATTGCCTCTTTCATATAGTCCTCCCCTATCATTCGCAAACAGCCCTTTGGCGCTATTTTCCCACAATCCATGGATATTGCAGTAGGCCAGGGCGTAAAATGACTCAAAATCCCCGATCCGGTTAATTTGAAAGCGGACGTTAGGATTACTGTACACGGGAGCGCAGGCAGCACGACCCAGAGTAATCACCTGTTTGTTGTCTTTTCTCACTCCATAGAGTTCAATCCATGCAATGTGGTGTTCAACCGTGTTAGGGTGAAGCGTATTATGACCCACAACCACACGAACGATGTCTTTGCCTGATTTATATCCCTTGCCAATCTCGATGTCGGGGACATGTTTCTCGCTTCCTTCATCGTTGGCTGCCTTGATGATTTGTGCAAAATTTATTTTATCCTCCCTCTATAATTTTTGCAACAACTTGGTTGAACGCTTGTGTTACCTCTGAATCCGGATATTTATCCATGTACGATTCCCCCGCGTCAGCACAGTTTACCATTTTAGCGTCCAAAGGGATTCGACCCAAGAAAGGGATATCCATGGCCGTGGCCGTTCTGGAACCGCCTCCGCTACCGAACAAGTCTATCGCCTTCCCGCAGTGGGGGCACACAAAACCGCTCATGTTTTCTATCAATCCAAAGACCTGCATGTTAACGGTTTTGCAAAAATTGATGGATTTCCTGACGTCATCCAAAGACATCTCTTGCGGCATGGTTACGATGATCGCCTTGGCATCCGGGATGGTTTGCGCAACGGTGAGTGGCTCATCTCCCGTTCCAGGCGGGGAATCAATAATGAGATAATCAAGCTTTCCCCACTGTACGCCAGAGATAAACTGCCGGATGACTTGCAGCTTCAAAGGCCCCCGCCATATCACGGCCTTATCCGGATCTCCGGCCATTGATCCAACGGAGACCACTTCCAGGTTGTCTGAATAAGGCTTGGGTTTTATTCGCCCGTCAACACTCGCCTCAAGAACCCCCTTGAGACCCAGTATGCGGGGAATGTCAGGGCCATGGAGATCTACATCCATAAGGCCCACTCTGGCCCCCTGCTTTGAAAGGGCCATGGCCAAATTAGCGGCAACGCTTGTCTTACCAACACCCCCCTTGCCGCTCATGACCATGAATTTGTTTCTAATTAAGGACAAGGAGTCTTTGATGATCTGATCCTGTGCGGCCATAGCCGCCTTCCGTTCAGATAAATGGCTGTCGCCTTTCTTTTTCTTGCTAATATGGACAGTCTTGACCATATGAACACCTCCTAATCATAAGCAGTTCGGGCCACAAGGTCGATGCCGTGTCTTTTAAAATCTCGATGTGTTTGATTTCATGCTTCACAAAAAGGTGGCATTAGGTTCTTCTACATCGCAATCCAAAAGCTGGACATCGAATTTAAGGGAAATGG
>MAVP01000191.1 GCA_001751075.1 Desulfobacterales bacterium S7086C20
ATGTTTGTCTGAATGGCAAGATTGGAGTAGATAAAATCAGCCCTGTATGTATTATTGGCCCAAATTCCTCCGACCTTCGCCGCCGCAAGGAAGACATAATCCGGCCTTTGTTTGTCAAAGAACTCTTCTACCTCTCTTTGTCTTGTGAGGTCCAACTCAGAATGCATAGAAGTGATAACATTACTGTAGCCTTCAGCCTTAAGTCTGCTTATAATAGCAGAACCGACTAATCCTCGATGGCCTGCAATGTAAATCTTAGAATGTTTTTTCATCGGTTTATTCAAACTGATTAAAAGTCTGGAAACCCGCGCTACTGCAAAGTTGATCCTTTTGGGCCTCTTTTAGATCTTCACGAACCATCATCTTAACAAGTTCATTAAAACTCGTTCTTGGTTCCCAACCAAGCTCTTCCTTTGCCATTGTTGCATCACCCAGCAGACATTCCACTTCTGTGGGGCGGAAATATCTTGGATCGATCTGAACAAAAACCTTGCCGGAAACGCCGTCGCGGCCCACCTCATCAAGGCCTGAACCTTTCCAGGCAATTTCGATTCCAATCTCCTCAAAGGCCTTGACTACAAAGTCACGCACAGAACGGCTTTGGCCGCTGGCAATGACATAATCTTTCGGTTCTTGTTGCTGAAGCATCAACCACATGGCCCTTACGTAGTCTCCAGCAAACCCCCAATCTCTTTTTGCATCCAGATTGCCCAAATAGAGCGTTTCCTGCAGACCAAGTTTGATCCGAGCTACAGCACGAGTGATCTTGCGTGTAACAAAAGTCTCCCCCCGGATCGGTGATTCGTGATTAAAGAGTATACCGTTACAAGCAAACATATTGTAGGCCTCGCGGTAATTCACTGTAATCCAGTAAGCATAAAGCTTTGATACCGCATAGGGACTCCGAGGATAAAAAGGCGTTGCCTCGGATTGTGGAACCTCCTGTACTTTCCCATAAAGCTCGCTGGTGGAGGCTTGATAGAACTTGGTCTTATCCTCAAGGTTGAGAATCCTGATGGCCTCAAGCAATCGCAATGTACCCAGTGCGTCAGAATTGGCGGTATACTCGGCTGTTTCAAAAGAAACCTTCACATGACTCTGCGCGGCAATGTTGTACACTTCGTCCGGCTGAACCATTTGAATAATTCGAATCAGGTTTGTAGCATCTGTAAGATCACCGTAATGCATAAAGAAACGTACGTCTTGTTCGTGAGGATCTTTGTAAAAGTGATCTACGCGTGCCGTATTAAACGATGACGACCTTCGCTTGATTCCATGAACCTCGTAACCCTCTTTTAACAAGAAGTCGGCCAGATAAGCCCCGTCTTGACCTGTGATTCCGGTGATGAGCGCTTTTTTCATAAGTCACCTTACCTTATATACCCCTGTTCTTCAAGGTAGAGCAATACTTCCTGCGCCGCCTCATCAGGAGTAACTTCAGCTGTGTTAATAACAATCTCCGGATTCGATGGCAAAACATAGGGATCATCAACCCCGGTAACTCCTTTCATCTTCCCGGCTTTCGCCTTGGCATATAGGCCCTTGCGATCACGCTGTTCACACACATCCAACGGAGTTGACAGGTAGACCTCGACATATCCCCCACAACTGCTAATAAGCTCCCGATTATGTCGCCTGGGTTCTTCGTAAGGGGCAATCGGGGCACAGAGGGCAATTCCACCGTTCTTTGTAATCTCGCCGGCAACAAATCCAATCCGGGTGATATTAAGATTCCTGTGCTCCTTTGAGAATGTCAGCTCACTTGATAGGTTCTTTCTTACAATGTCTCCATCTAAAAGTGTTACCGGCCTGTCGCGCATCTCCATAAATTTTACCATCAAGACTTTTGCCAGAGTGGATTTACCTGCTCCTGACAGGCCTGTAATAAAAACAGTAAAGCCCTGCTTTGAGCGAGGCGGATAAGCATGCCTGAGTTCGGCTACGACCTCAGGATACGAAAACCATTCCGGTATTTCCAGACCATTTTCGAGTCTTCGCCGCAACTCATTGGAGGAAATGTGCTTTACATTCATGTCCGGCCCCACCTCATCTTCCGGTATATATTCGGCCTTTTCTTCAACATAGACCATCTTTTTAAGGGGAACCATCTTGATGCCTATTTCCTCCTCAAAGGAACTCACCAGCTCCTGGGCGGCATGAAGGGGATAAAACCTATCTGCGTTACCATTGCTCGAAAACGGATCTGCGTGATCGTCAGCTACCATGAAATGGCTGCATCCGTAATTTTTACGGATAATGGCATGCCACAAGGCTTCTCTGGGGCCGGCTTTTCGCATAGCTAAGGGAACTAGAGATAACATGATGATGTTCTTCGGATATTTCTTTACAATTTCCTGGTAGCACCTTACCTGTGTGTAATGGTCAAGGTCTCCGGGATGAGTGAGTCCAACAACAGGCTGAAGCAGAATACTTGCACCAGCCTCCCGCGCAGCCCTAATTGTCATCTCCTTGTGGGCGCAGTGAAGGTGCTTTTCCGTTTGAAAACCAATTACATGTCGCCAACCATTTTGAGAGAATTGACGGTGAACCTCTCCTGGTGTGAACCTCAGCCCGCGAAAATCGTAATGGATAGGCAGATGCAAACCCTCAAGGGTCCCCCCAATATACCAGTCACCTACCTTCTCATAAAGGTTTCTTACACCTGGATGCTTCTGTGGATCATTAGTACCAAAGACGGATTGCGCCTCTTGCTTTTTGTCCGGCTTCCAGATATCTGTTATGTTAAGAACTGCGAGCATGAATCCCTCTCCGTCCCTTATGGCCAAACATCCACCCTCTTTAAGACTCAGAGCCATTTCTTCGCTCACATCGAGACAAACCGGTACAGGCCAAACAGTACCATCACTGAGGCGCATATCCTTGAGCACACTCTCATAGTCCTTACGGCCAAGATAACCTATAAGGGGATAGAAAGCTCTGCTTAAGAGTAATTCCAGATCACAAAGCTGCCTTGTATCCAGATGCCATGAGGGATAACCGAGGCCTGCTTCTTTTAAACTCTCTATACGCCTGAAGTGAACAAGTAGATTTTCCGAATAGTCATAAACTGGTTTCATAGCAGATTACATTGCTCCCTATACAGCTCCGCCCCTTCAGTTACAAGTCGGAGTTTTTGTTCCAAATCCAAAGGTTGTGCAGTTTATGGTTTACGTGAAAACCATCGGCGGATACCCTCAGTCCAGCCTGCCTTGCGATTATCTTCTATATTTGCAGGCCACGTTGGTCTTGCGGCAGCAATATCCGGGCTCTTTACCTGGTGTGACTCTTTCTGTTCATCTTTTGTCATGACTTTTCTTGTTTTTGGTCTGTCCTTTAACAAGTTATACTGCACTAGAAGCTTATCCGCACGCTTGCGCTCTTGTGATAACATCGCTTCAAGCCTTTGAACCAAGGTGTCCTTGTAATCCTGGGCCTGTCCCTCCAAATTCCTCACCTGCCAGTCTACTATGGCACTAAGATGGCTGACTTGTTGCTCAAGACTTTCAATGCGCTTTTCCAGGCTGCCATCCTGCCTATCATCACTCTCAGATAACCGATCATTTTCCTCCGCATAAGAAGCGACAACAATACCTGTTTCCTGTCTGTCCTGGATAACACCTTCAATAACTTGTTCTCCAATTGTGGTCAATTCATCCGCATAACCATAGACCAGGGCTGCATCACAAAGAATATTAATGGTGCGGGGGACACCACCGGAGCACTGAAACACCTTTTCCATAGCACCTGGGCTAAAAAGCCCTTCTCTTTTCCCGCCGGCAATTTTGACGCGGTAAGAGATATAGCTCCTGGTATCTTCAAGACCAAGAGGACCAAGATGGTAGCTTACTGCAATACGCTGGCTGAGCTGACTCAGTGAAGGGTGTTGGAGTCTCCTTCGTAAGCCGGGCTGCCCCGATAATAAGATCTGAAGCAATGACGCCTTGTCTGTCTGGAGGTTTGAAAGCATGCGCACCTCTTCCAGTGCCTCCTGAGAAAGGTTCTGTGCTTCGTCCAAGATAACGAGCACCCTTTGGCCCATAGCGTGTTTATTGATGAGAAATTGGTTCAGTGTGTCCAAATAGCTTCCCTTGCTCCGCCCTGTAGGTTTCAATTCGAATTCATCAAGAATCAACTCCAGTAACTCATGAGCTGACAC
>MAVP01000192.1 GCA_001751075.1 Desulfobacterales bacterium S7086C20
AGGTAAGGCTAGAAGACATGAGTTTGAGTGAGGAAGCTATTCCGACTCGCTATTTCAAAGTCCGGAATATGATCCAATCTGGTAAACTTGTCATTTATAGCGCTCTTTCAAACAGACTAAGCCTTGGGTCTCACTACAGAGAAGATTTCCCGCCGAACTTGCCTGCTTTAGTATAACCCACCTAAGCGCCCTTTCTGCGCGTTGTTTTCATAGCCATTTTGGTATTATGGCTGATCTTTGCCCTATAGGCTATCTAGCGAGTGCATTTGCCGTGAGACAGATGCAGGAAAATGCTTGGCAATTTGTGAAAGCAGAGTCCAGTCGAGCCCGTCAATTTCCAATTCATCTGGAACCGGGATATTCTTGCGGTAGTAGAGCGTATCCAAAAGGGCCTTTTCCGGCGAAGCCATATAGTGTCTATCCTGGTATGTGAAACCAAAAAAAAGGCGGGGGGAGATCCGCGAGAATTCGATAGTGCTCCCTTGGTATTGAATGCATCGTTTCTTTCCTACCGAGGTGCTCAGAGTCACTACGGTACACACTGTAGGTGCTTGCAGGGTAATGCCGTGATAATTCAAGGCCCACTCACAGGAGATATAGGATGGTGGTTTTAAGAAACACGCCACCTCCTCTACGCCAGGGAACCCGTGAAGAGTCGAAATCTGATTTTTTCTCCTTACAGAACGTAGCTGGTAAAAATGAAGTCTTCGTAGATAGCTATGGAGTGGATTTCATTGGATTTATTGATGATAATATGATGGCTTCAGAGAAAAGACTCCTGGAATTCTGTGATCTCATGGAAAAGAAAAATTTCCCTATCACCTGGGGATGCCACGGCCGGGTTACAAGTGCTGAGCCGGAGGTTTTGGAGCGAATGGCACAGGCCAGGTGTGTTTGGATCGGATACGGGATCGAGTCGGGTAGCCAGAAGATGTTGGACGCGATGAATAAGAAGGCTACGATACAGCAGGCAAAAGAGGCCATTGTGAATACGAGGAAGGCCGACATATACGCAAATACAACGTTTATCTTTGGATACCCAGGTGAAACTCTTGAAACCATACAGGAGACCATTGACTTTAAACGTGAAATGGGGCTTGAGTGCGGATCATTTTTTGCAACTCCTTACCCCGGCACCTATCTTTATGAGCAGGCACTAGCACAGATCGAAGATGAAGAGGCTTTTGTCCTGTCTCTGGGGAATGCAACTGAGTTTACAATAAACCTCACATCGTTTCCTGATAAGGAAATGCTTGGCTTGAAAAAGGCCATGGATCAGAATAAAGATGTGATTTAAGGGGATTTACCCGAGAGGCGCCGAGATCGCAGAGGCTGATATCAAGGGAGTTTCCAAAACTTTCCTAGGTGTTGCTTTGGACTTGACGTGTGTTACTCTTTATGGCATTATACTGATAAGCATAATGCCGATAGGCATAATCGGGATCGGAGAATATGAAACGAAATCCATTTTGTTTTGGTGAAGTCGTAACCGGTGAACATTTTACAAATAGAATTAATGAGATAAAGAGGTTAACACTGGAGCTGGGTGGAGGGAACAACATTTTTTTGATTTCTCCGAGACGATATGGCAAGACTTCGCTCATCATGAATGTTCTTGGACATCTCAAGACGGAGGGTTTTCTAACCTTTTACTTGGACCTCTACAAGGTTGCCTCCCTTCGTGAATTGTTGGAAGCGTATTCTAAGGGTGTGGCACGTTCATGTGCGACCAAGGTGGAAAGGTTCTCCGGATTTGTCAAAGAGTTTTTTCCAAGACTAAGACCCAAGGTAATCATCGGCACTGACGGTGTTCCTTCAATTGAAATCGACATACAATTGAAGGAAAGAGAGTTGATGGAATCACTGGAAGAAGTGCTGGATATCCCAGAACAAATAGCCATAAAACGAAAGAAACCTTTTGTCGTCGCCTTTGATGAATTTCAAGAGATTTTGAACCTCGACGGGGAAAGGATAGAAAAGATGATGAGGGCGTGCTTTCAACATCACCATCATGTCGCCTATGTTTTTGCCGGGAGCAAGAGGCATTTGCTCAATAGCATGGTTTCTGATCCCAACAGAGCGTTTTATAAGTTGGGGGACATAATGAATCTCAAGAGAATTGAACCATCTGAAATGATAGAATTTTTGAGAAAGCAGTTTGTCAAAGGATCTGTAAAGGTCAGTGATGAGGTACTCGAGTATATTCTGGAGGTGAGCGAAGATGTACCGTACAATGTTCAGTATTTTTGTCACCATCTCTGGAACTGGAGCTTAGAAACAAAAAGAGTGGAAGAAGAAGATGTTGAGGAGATAATGGACAATATCATTGCTGAACAATCCATGAACTACATAACTCTGTGGGATGGGCTCTCTTTGCATCAAAGATTGTTTCTTAAGGCCATCAGTAAATCTCGGAACAAATCAACATTCTCGAAAGATTTTATCACGGAAAATGCCCTTGGCACTCCCAGTTCAATACAAAAATCTATGGCTCTGCTTAAGAAAAAGAATATCATTGATGTTGATGGGAAAGAGGTTTCCTTTAACGATGTTTTTTTTAGGGAGTGGATCAAGAAGAAGATGGTGCCCATTGTTTCATAAGCTGTTCTTGGATGGGCTAGCTAAAGGCATAACAACTTTTTGACATGGAAATAATCACAACAGATGTGCTGGTTGTAGGCGCAGGGGCGGCCGGGATTTGAGCCGCCCTTGCTGTTTCAGAGGCCGGCGCTGATGTGGTCATAGTGGCCAAGGCTCCGGTCACGGAGGCCGGCTCCACATTTTCGCCCATTTCGAATATCTGCATTGCCGCATCAAAAGCCCGCCTGTAGACTTCAAGATCCCGAAAATGACGTATGCTCTTTTTTCTCATCTTCTCACCATCTAATCCCCTTACCTTCTAATCCTCTAACCCTCTCACATTCTCACCTTAATTACACCCCTCTTACCAGAAAAACACCCTGTTGCAAACTTTCCGTAAAATTTATTTAAGTTTAGGAACATAAGTTCCGAAATTAATGACTAAGGAAAACACGAACACGAAAACACGGGAAAAAAAGGAGGTGAAAAAAGAGAACGCCCAACTGGTAATGCGTTTAATTAAACAACCTGCCGGCAGGGAAGCCGGCAAAAAACAGAGGTCGGATGTCAGAGATCAGAGGTGGGTAAAAAATGACCCCGAAAGAGCCTTCGGCCAAACGGGGCTGGTAAATGATCAGTGACTAATGACCAAAATTCAAGGAGGAATAAAACCATGGCACTTACAATTAACACCAATGTCGCAGCACTTAACGCCCAGAGAAACCTGGGGAGAACACAGGTTATGTTAAACCGATCCTTGCAGAGGCTTTCATCCGGCCTTCGCATCAACAGCGCAAAAGATGATGCGGCCGGGCTGGCCGTCTCTAGCCGAATGACAGCGCAGATCCGCGGTCTCAATCAGGCGGCGCGAAACGCCAACGACGGCATTTCGCTGGCCCAGACCGCCGAGGGTGCAATGCAGGAATCAGGCAACATTCTCCAGAGAATGCGTGAGCTGGCTGTTCAGTCAGCCAATGACACGAATTCCAGCTCTGATCGCGCGAACATCCAGAAAGAAATTGTCCAGCTGAAGGATGAGTTGACCCGAATCGCTTCACAGACTTCGTTCAACGGTCAAAAAATTCTTGATGGAACTTTTACGGCCGCGCAATTCCAGGTTGGTGCATTTGCCGGTGAAACTATCTCAATAACTGTCGGAAATGCATCTGCCACAGCGATGGGCGCTTATACGTCAACCAGTATTCTAAATATTGGTGGTGAACTTGGCTTTGTCGAAGGCGTTGAAGACGTTGTCAATCAGGTAGCAGGCGACACCGTTACGGTATCTGGTACTTTAGGCTCAACTGATGTTACTTATGCCGCCGATGCATCTGCAGCTGAAATTGCGGCGCGAATCAATGGTGTTACAGGTGATACCGGCGTGACAGCAACGGCAAGCACATCGGCTGATATAAATTATGCAGCCGGCGTGGCTGTAGGAGAGACAGTTTCCTTTTCTCTTTCAACTGAAA
>MAVP01000193.1 GCA_001751075.1 Desulfobacterales bacterium S7086C20
CGCGGAGGCGTACCGTGGTACGTCGCACAAGCAACCGTGCCGTTTGACGCCGAGATTGTGGAAAAGGGCCATTTATGGATGGAAATTAGTATGACGCTGAGATACTAAAAAGCAGGGAACCATCTTTATGTTTCGGTCCTCCAACAATGATGCTTCCATGATTAAGAAGCTGGATGACTGTTTGAAAGACCTGTTCCTTCTTTCTTTGAATTACAAGGCGGAGCTCTATCCTATTGTCGGCAACTGCTATGGGTTTGATTTTTAAGGTCCTCCTGCCGGGAAGTGAGACCCGGCCGGTTTGCTTTATGTCGAGCTGTAGATGGTCTTCACTAAGAAGGCGGTATGAGGAATACCGAAAGAGAGTGTGGAGTTCCTCTATAAGGGCGGAAAGGCGTGGATCAAGATATTTCTCTCCCCCAGAGGCAAGGACTGTCTTAACGACGACATTGATGCGGTTCTTAGCCCACCCGATATTCGATAAGGCGGGACTTAACAAAACCGCTGCCAACACGATGGACAATAAAAGGACTCTAACAGTTCGTGTTTTCATTAGTGTTACCCCTTGGAGTGAAGTTTTTCCGTTATACGGAAAGAGCAAAATGATTTTTTACGAGTCAGATAAATAAGGTTCAAGCAACTTCCTTAATCTCTTGCGGGCATAGAAGAGTCTGGAGCTGACGGTCCCCTTTTTTATCTTTAATGTCTTGGCAATCTCATCATAGGAAAGTCCTTCTAACTCTTTTAACACAAACGCAGCCCTTGCTTGCTCAGGCAACTCCCTAAGCGTTTTCCAAAGTATTCCTTCGAGTTCTTTTCTCTGATAAAGGGCTTCCGGGTAGTCATCATCAGTCCCAGGCTCCAGGTGATCAGCGGTTTCGCTGCCTTCGATAGTTTGATGGCGCCACTTAAATCTGCGGCGCCATCGTCTCTTTAAGTTTAGACACAGGTTGACCGTGATACGATGCAGCCACGTAGAAAGTCTTGAATCTTCTCTAAAGGTGTGGATCTTTTTAAATACCCTTAAAAAAACCTCCTGAACAATATCTAAGCTTTCCTCCCTATCCAAAGTAATACCATAGGCTATGCTGAAGAGCCTGCCCTGATACTGCCGCACGAGAATACGAAAGGCTTCCTCCTGCCTTTCTTTGAGGGAAGAAACCAATCCGGCCTCATCCCAACCATTTGTATCTACATCGTTAGACACTAAGAGACCTTTGTATAACCCCTTCTCACTTAGTTCTGTGAGCTTTTTGACCCATTTACGGCTTTGTTCGCTAAATTGCAAAAACTCGGCCTAACGGCCTCAAACAGTTTGCAATTTGCCCACTTCGGTGGGCCGCTCACTGCAGCCGGGCGGGTACCCCAAAAAGCTCACAATGAACGTTCAAAGGAGTTATGGAAAGGCCTCACTAAAAAAGCGTATATATAAACGGTGCCACAGCACTGGTTTCAGTAAAGACTATTAGTCCGCCGAGCAACAATAATGTTATCAAAATGGGAAGTAACCAGTAGCGTTTCCGAATCTTTATAAATTCCCAAAACTCAGAAACAATCGATTGTTTTGCCATTAGTATCGTTTTAAAAACCTCCCTTTTGATTGAACAGGTTCACTCCTTGGCACCCAGTATGAAAGGGCTTTTTTGTCTGGTTTAACAGGCAGAGGAGGTCCCCCAATAAACCGCTTTATTATACCGGATGGGGTGATTACCAGATAGTATGCCAAGAGGAGAATGGTTGTTGTTACTACTTTCCCAATAAGATGAGCAACCTTAAGCCAGGTACTGTAAACAGGTCTTAAGGGAGCAGGGGCTAAAATAAAGCCAAGCCCAAGCATTGACAACACACCGCCAAGATAGGTGGGCACAGGCTTTTTCAGCCAGACTCCCAAGACACACAAGCAACCGAAAAAAATCAGGGCAACAAGTCCAAATTTTCTTATTTCTTTCGTATCAGTCGAGTTCAAACTCATCTAGCCACCCACCCTTTT
This sequence comes from Desulfobacterales bacterium S7086C20, assembly GCA_001751075.1. GTDB lineage: Bacteria > Desulfobacterota > Desulfobacteria > Desulfobacterales. Next base: position 1,988 of record MAVP01000193.1, read on the forward strand.
CTTCCCACTTTGGCTGCTCTTCTTTATAGAGGATACAATCTTCCATGACAAGCACATCCATCTCTGTGCGCATAAAACACCTGTAGGCATCCTCCGGGGTGCAAACAATGGGCTCTCCTCTAACATTAAAACTGGTATTAACAATTACACCACATCCTGTAAGCCTTTCAAACTCTGCGATGATATCGTGGTAGTCAGGCTTAAAACTATTTCCTACCGTTTGCAAGCGGGCAGAATAGTCCAGGTGGGTTACGGCCGGTATGTCGCTTCTTTTGACCTTAAGACGCTCAAGCATAGGCATTCCATCATCAGAGGGTTGGGCAAGACGTCTTGATTCGCGGACTTTAGCTACCAGGAGCATGTACGGGCTTGGTCTGTCTGTTTCGAAGTACTCAGATGCCTTTTCTTCCATGACCGATGGGGCAAAGGGCCTAAAAGATTCACGGTATTTTATCTTAAGATTCATGACCCTTTGTGTGTCTTGACTTCTGGCATCGCCCAGGATACTTCTCGCTCCCAATGCCCGCGGGCCGAATTCCATACGGCCTGCCATATATCCGATAATCTTTCCCTGAGCTATCTGCTCAGCAATCATTGCCGGCTTATTATTAACGTCCATGCTGTGATAGGGATAGCTGGCGGTTTCTAGAAAGTCCTTGATGCCTTCGTTGGAAAAGCCCGGCCCCAGGTATGATCCATGTTGAGCATCATATTGTTTGGGAACAGACCTATCGTTTTCCAAATAGCGATACCACACACAAAACGCAGCCCCCAGAGCCCCACCGGCATCACCGGCAGCAGGCTGTATCCAAATGTCTTCAAACGGGCCATCCCTTAAGATACGACCATTGGCCACGCAATTTAAGGCAACCCCTCCCGCCAGGCAAAGGTATTTCCGGCCTGTTTCGTGGGAAACATGGTTTGCCATTTTCATGACAACTTCTTCCGTCACAGCCTGTATGCTGGCTGCAATATCCATTTCCCGTTGAGTGATTTCCGTTTCCGGTTTCCTTCGGGGGCCGCCAAAAAGCCTTCCAAATCTCTTGTTGGTCATACGCAACCCACCGAGAAAATCGAAATAACGCAGATTGAAACGAAGAGATCCATCCTCTTTCACATCAATGAGTTCTTTAAGGATCAACTCTTTGTAACGTGGTTTCCCGTAAGGCGCTAATCCCATGAGCTTGTACTCTCCAGAATTTACTTTAAAGCCCGTAAAGTACGTAAAAGCAGAGTAAAGAAGACCGAGTGAATCCGGAAAGTGGAGCTCTTTTAAAAGCCTGATTTCCTTCCCGCTGCCGATCCCATAGCTTGCTGTAGCCCATTCTCCCACCCCGTCAATGGTGAGGATGGCCGCTTCATCGAAAGGGCTCGGGTAAAAACACGATGCAGCATGCGCCTCATGGTGTTCGGTAAACAACACGTCACCATCATAACCTATTTCTTTTTGTATAACCTTTTGTACATGAAGCTTTTCCCCTAACCACAGGGGCATTGCCTTGAGCCAGGAGCGCAATCCCTTTGGGGCGACTGTCAAGTAGGTAAGAAGAAGCCTTTCAAATGTTAAAATTGGTTTGTCGTAAAAGACAACATACGTTAGCTCACTTCCTGTAATCTTTGCTTCTTCAAGACAATATTTAATGGCGCACTTCGGAAACCGGGGGTCGTGCTTCTTTCTAGTAAAACGCTCTTCTTGCGCAGCCGCCAGGATCTTTCCGTCCTCCAGCAGACAGGCAGCGCTGTCATGATAGAAGCAAGAGATTCCCAGGATATATGTTTTTTTCATAACTGAGTGTTCATAGGGGGAGGAATTGTTTTGGAATTTTGCCTAATTGTGGGTTCTGACTGTCTTTTCCTGAAAGAATAGGTGCCTTTACAGGCCAAATGATACCGACAGTCGGATCTGACCAAATGATACCGTATTCATCGTCGGGGACATAAAGGTCTGTACACTTGTACATGACATCGGCGGTCTTGCTTAGAACACAAAAACCGTGTGCAAAGCCCTGTGGAATATACATCTGCCGTTTGTTTTCTTGTGAAAGCCGCATTCCCACCCATTGA
>MAVP01000194.1 GCA_001751075.1 Desulfobacterales bacterium S7086C20
AATACGCGGCTCGAGCGGGTCAACAACTCGAGTATCCCACCGATGACGGAACAATGGATCCTTCCAAGGCCAATTATGCCTGTAATTCATATAACCACGGGCTTCCTTATCCTCCGGGAGACAAACCCGGGGATCCTGTGGAAGAGAATTATATAGCCTATCCAGCCCCGGCGGTAACCGAGGGAAATCGCTATGCCCCGAATCCGTTCGGCCTGTATAATATGGCGGGCAATTTGAAGGAGTGGTGCCTGGACTGGTATGACCCGGAATTTTATCAAAAATGCGTAGATGAAGGGATTGTCCATAACCCGGTAAATCTGGATGGTGAAGACGCGCCCCCGGAGAATCAAATGGCATGGGGCGCGGATGGAGATGTCCGCGCTATCCGGGGTTCGGCATGGAATTATCCAATAGTCAGAACCTTCTCAGCAGCACGCCTGCCCGACTTTCCTCTCCGTGCCAATGACCACTGGGGCTTTCGTATTGTAAACAATAACCCGGGCAGGATTCCCAGGCACAAATAAGTTGAACGCCTACGATCGTAGAGTGGTCAGGAACGGAATTAACAGTTCAATATTATTGCATATGCAATAATTAGATGAGCAATTAAAGATTGTCATTATCACTTCAGACTTTTTACAATTACTTCACTCATCAACACATAACGGCTTCAAAAAGAGAGGAGGGATTACGATGAAAAAGAACATTTTGATCACATTCGTTGTAGTATTAATAAGCACATTTTTTTCAGGAGTCTGGGTTAATCCAATCCTTGCGGGAGAAAAAGATAAGTACGGTGGTGTCTTTAAAATAGCATATGGGAAACCTGCGATGAATTTCGGAAATCCTTTGAGAATACAGGGTCCGGACATGTTTTATACCGATTTTGCGCTCCAGCGTCTTATCCAGTCGGGCAAGAAGCTTGGGGAATTTGAACCGCTTCTGGCCACAAGCTGGGAACTGGCATCCGATGGAAAGAGCTATATATTTCATCTGAGGAAAGGGGTAAAGTTCCATGATGGAACCGAATTTAACGCACAAGCGGTAAAATGGAACCTGGACAGAATCATTAACGCCAGGCGGGCGCTAAAAGGTAGACCCCCCGGACCGCCGGGAAAAAAGGGACCGCCTGGAAAAAAGGGGCCACCGGGCAAGGGAGGGCCGCCGGGCAAAGGGGGACCACCCGGTAAGGGAGGGGGCAAAGGAGGACCACCCCCCGGAGGATTTGCCCTGCGTAATGTTTCGTCAATAGACATTGTGGATAAATACACTGTCAGGCTTAATCTATCCAGATGGGATAACCTGATCCTCAGAGATATAATGGCCTCCAACTCATGCCGCTTAGTATCGCCCGCGGCAATCGAGAAGAATGGAGAAAAATGGTCGAACACCCATCCGGTTGGCACCGGACCATTTAAGTTCAAGGCGTTTAAGCGTAATCTCTACTTGAAATATGATCGGTTCGATGAATACTGGGAAAAAGGTTTGCCCTATCTTGACGGAGTTGAAATTCATAGTATTCGGGATATGATGACTTCACTGGCCTCTTTGAGGGCCGGTGAAGTGGATGCCTTAAATGAGATAGACAGGGTAATGGCAGCCGAGTTGGCAGCGGAGGGCAAGTATCAGATTTCCGGGATCCCCGGGCTTCGAATTTTTATTGTTGCAAATGCCAATGATCCCAATTCAGTGTGGTCGGATAAGAGAATGAGAGAGGCAATTGAATACGCAATTGACAAAGAAACGATAGTTAAGAATCTGGGACGAGGCTATACTAAAGCTTTCTACTCAATAATACCTAATGTTCCGGGCAAACCCGGCACAGTACCCCGGAAATATGACCCCGACAAGGCAAGACAACTCATGAAAGAGGCTGGTCGAGCCGAAGGAGTTGAGTGCACATTAAGTTTCTTTTCGGCATCGGGGAACTATTGGGCTGCTATTCAGGCGAACCTTGCAGCGGTGGGAATAAAAGTGAAATTGAGCCCGCTGAGCAGACAGTTATTCATGGGCATGATGTTTAGCGGCGTCACCGGTAATGGCCTGAGGATGGGTATTATGCCACACCCGCCTGATCCTTTTCTCGTTCTGGAAAGTCACATTTCCCCCAAATCTGTCCTTTATAAGGAACTGAAAAGGCCGCCGAAATTAGTACAGCTTCTTAATCAGCTAGTTATAGAGGGTGACATGAAGAAACAAACAACACTGCTTAACCAGATGGAGGATGTGGCATATAACAGTGTTAGCTACATTCCCCTCTGGTCTGAGCCACTCATGAGGGCAATTGACAAAAATTTTAAAGACTACATAGCGTTTTTTAATGGCATGATGGAGTTCCGTGTGCAAAATGCCTGGTTTGAAAAGCGATGATCTGAATCTTCACTCCCTTAATGGGGCGTTTCAACATTAAAACATTTATGTATAGATAATGTAGTGGGTTTATTTTGTTTCAGAGATAGTCTTTAACATATTAGGAATCAAGAAAAATGAAAAAATCAAAACCGGATGTTGTGAGGACAATGCCAGGTCCCCCTGGATTGGCGGCGGCACCTGCGAATCCGCCCAGGCAGGTTACGTTTAAAATTAAGCTAAAAGGTGTGAATGCCACAATGGTCACCTGGTGGTTTAACCACATTGCTGACAAGGGCGGCGCCTTATGGAAGCCGTTGTCCAAAAAGAACAAATCCATCAACTGGGACGTGTCCCTGCAGCAAGCGCACGGGCTTATCGGCTCGCTATTCGTTTCAGAGCAGGAAGTCGCTGGTGAGACATTGAAGATGCGGATTCAATACGCCAATTGGAGTACCCAACCTGCCGGGCGTGAACTGATGCCACTCCTTCCTTTTCCGGCAGATTACACACCTCAGTACCCATCCCCCAAGGGAAGGATGTTGGGTCCGGGTGAGGTGAACGGCTTCAATATGCACATGCTTATACTGGACGATGCCGGTTTTGTTTCGGGCAGGATACTCTGGTCATACGCGAATGCTGGTGGTGACGATACAAAAGGCAATATCGGCGATTACTCCGTGGATATGTACGTCACGTTCTACATGACTTGGATGGAAGGCTATAACCGGCCCCCCGGCATGGACAAGGATGGTTACTATTACACAGAGAAACTGATCAACAAGCTATGGGCCCAATTTGAGGAGGTATTGACAGCGTTACCCAAATACCTGCCTGGCTCCTGGTGGGGAGAGGATAGCCAGGATGCTGCATGCAGAGAGAAGGATTGGACTGTCATTTCCGTGCTTGACAACGGTGTCTTGCCGGGCGTCACAGCAAGGATGATCACATGGTACTGGAACCACCTGGGAGACGCACCGGGCACCAATTACGTCTTGTGGGCACCCACCTCTCACAACACAATCGGCTGGATGCCTGGCTGTTCACCGGCAGAAATCCTTGGGACGGACAAACTGCCCAAGGACGAGGTAGTCGTAGGGGCGATGACCCAAGACATTCAGGGCACTCGAGGACTGGTCCGCGGTGACATGGGAGTGATGTGGCTGGACAACTCGGTTTCACCCGTCCCCGGATACTACAAATACCTGAACAATGTAAGCGGTGGACGCTGTGGTGTGGAGAATCCACCTCCCAGATTTCAATTGCTCCACACCTGGCAAGATGTCCCCGGCGGCGCCGTGTGGCGCACGAGTATCATCTCGAAGCTCCCCCTCGCGTCCCCTAATACTCAGCAGGCGTTTCAATTCGAACACAGTTGGTACGAAGGGTCCACCTGTGCAGGTTACCTGCCGCAACTGTATAATAAGTGGGTACAGGAGAACGAGTGATCGCCGGCAACTCGGTTGATATTTAATATCAATCATAGGAGTGAGTAAGCCTTCGGCGGCTTAGTCGCGGTACAGGATGTCAGTTTTAATGTGAGTTCTGGTGACACCATAGGCTGAATGGGGCAGGGTGTAAGAATGCTCCCAGCCGATGACGGATACACCTCATTTTTTATGAGTAAAATTCTCTTTGACGAG
>MAVP01000195.1 GCA_001751075.1 Desulfobacterales bacterium S7086C20
TCGCCAATCTGGAAAATCTTTTGGGAAAACTCGGTGTTTCAGCTTACGTGCTTAAAAGCGGGGAGTATAAGGATGTGGGTTCTCCTTTGCGCGGGATGACGGCTGAGGAAAAACAACTGTTGCAAGGATTTATTGATAATGTACACGAACAATTTGTTCTGGCAATAGCTGAAGGAAGAAAACTTCCTGAAGACAAAGTCCGCGCTATTGCCGATGGTCGGATCTTGTCCGGTGAGCAGGCAAAAAAAATGGGCTTGTTAGACAGCCTGGGCAATTTCGAGGATGCGATTAAGTTGGCGGGTAAGTTGGGTGGTATGAAAGGTGAACCATCGGTAGTTTATGCAGAGAAAAAGAAATTTTCCCTGCTCGAATATTTGTTGGGATCTAGGGTTATAACAGAGGCCTTGGATTGGGTAACCGTAGGCGCTCGTCATTGTGGATATCTTTGGTTGCCGGGGAAGAACTAGGAGGCTGTCCGAGATTGGCTCTTTTTCACAATCTCTGCGTTAGGCTCAAATTTTAATCCTCGAAATATGTCAATATATTCCTGCGGTTAAAATTCTCGCCTTCCTTGACCTTGAAAAAACATCTCATTCTCGAACAGCCTCATAGGACCTAAAAATGGTTAAAAGAGATCTTGTGGAAAGCTTACTGAGAAGTTTTCCCGGTATTACAAAAAGAGATATCGCGGATGTGGTTGACTCCATTTTTGAGAGCATTGCCCGGGCTTTGATGCAGGGTGAGGCTGTTGATCTTCGAGGGCTAGGGCGCTTTAAGATTAAACGAAGAGATGCAATAAGGGGAAGAAACCCAAAAACCGGAATGTATGTAGATATACCTGAACGATGGGCAGTCCATTTTAGGCCGTCTGAGAACTTGACCAGTCGTATTAATACCGGAAAATATTAACGTCTCCCAACCCTTCTCGTATAATATCAGGCACATCATCAATGAGTGAGACCACGCTTGAGGGACCTCCGGGTACTGGTCCACCGTCTATTACAACGTCAATTTGGGAGCCAAGGAAATCGTGGATCAGAGAAGGATCCAACCCTCCAGAAGGTAGGCTGTCGGCAAAGGGTGCAGTTGTCGAAATAATAGGGTGGTTGAGTCCTTTGACCAGCGCCTGGCAGATACGGTGATTTGGTACGCGAATGCCGGCTGTCTTTCGAGAAGTTAACATAATCTTTGGGACCAGTTTTGAGCCTTCTAGGACAAAGGTATATGGTCCGGGCAGTAATCGTTTCATGGTTTTGTAGGCATAATTCGAAACCTTTGCATATTGACTGATATTCTTGAGATCAGAGCAAATGAAGCTAAAAGGCTTTTTGGGGTTTCTCTCTTTTAACCGGTAGATTTTTTCTATCGCCTTTTTGTTCATGATATCGCAGCCAATCCCATAATATGTGTCCGTCGGATATGCAATAGTTCCACCGTCCTTAAGGATCTGTGTCACTATTCGGATCAAACGAACCTGTGGGTTTTGAGGATTAATTTTGAGTAGCATGATTCGCTCTTATAGTTATTAGCCGATTTGTTGTCAATTGTTGATTTGGTTCCAATATTGGAAACCTGGTCCTGTAGGCCAGGTCGGAGTAATGGGCTCTTCCGCAGCGTTTGCTGTAAAAAACTGTTATATTGGTTAAATTTGTTAGATCAGTTTTATTGGTTAACCAATGGAACCAACTTAACTAATTGAACCAATCAAAACATTTCAATACGGAAGGATGTCCACAAACAATCCCCTTCCATGGGTGACCGAAGCTGAGCCTTCTGGACCTGGACATTTACTATTGCCAAAGAAAGGGCATTTTGTTATTTTCGCTTTAAAAATAGGATACAGAAACTCAATTACCCAAAGAGAGTATAGGAGAAAAAGGTGATGACTGCGCCCGTTATTGAGGAGGCCTTGACGTTTGATGACTTTTTATTGGTGCCTGCCTATTCGAATGTGTTGCCCAGAGAGGTTGATGTCAGAAGTCGTTTGACCAAGAGGATTGCACTAAATGTTCCTATCGTAAGCGCTGCCATGGATACCGTGACCGAGGCTCAAACCTCTATCAGTTTGGCACGAGAAGGCGGCATTGGAATTATCCATCGAAACATGAGTATGGCCAGTCAGGTCCGGGAAGCTGACAAGGTTAAGAAGTCTGAAAGTGGGATGATTGTCGATCCCACTACGATTGAGCCGGAACGACCTATTCATGAAGTCCTTGAACTTATGAGAGCATACCGGATTTCGGGAGTTCCCGTGGTTAAGGGTGAGCGTTTAGTGGGAATTGTTACCAACAGGGATCTCAGGTTTGAAACAAATCTGAGCAAAAAGGTCTCTGAGGTGATGACAAAGGAAAACTTGGTGACCGTTCCCGCAGGGATTACACTAAACGAATCAAAGAAGTTGCTCCACGAACATCGGATTGAAAAGCTTTTGGTAGTAGATGACAAAGGGCGCTTGAAAGGGCTCATAACAATAAAGGACATTGAAAAAATCAAGAAATATCCCAATGCATGCAAGGATGAAATGGGCAGGTTAAGGGTTGGTGCTGCAGTAGGGATAGGCGCCGATATGGAGGAGCGTGTTGACGCATTGCTCCAAGCAGGAGTAGATGTGATTGTTATTGACACATCTCATGGCCACAGCGCAGGTGTGCTAAAGGCTGTTGAACGGATTAAGCGGACATTTAAGGAAGTTGAGTTGATAGCGGGCAACGTGGCTACAGGAGAAGGTGCAGAGGCGCTTATTAAGGCAGGTGTTGATGGTGTTAAGGTAGGGGTAGGGCCGGGATCAATTTGTACGACACGTGTTATTGCGGGTGTCGGGGTTCCACAGGTATGGGCAATCATGTATTGCAGACCGGTATGTGAAAAGAGTGGAGTCCCCATAATAGCGGACGGTGGGATAAAGTTTTCTGGTGATGTCACAAAGGCAATTGCTGTTGGCGCCCACTGTGTAATGATTGGGGGTCTTTTTGCGGGCACTGAGGAAAGTCCGGGGGAGACCATTTTCTATCAAGGTCGAAGCTATAAGGTTTATAGGGGAATGGGTTCTGTTGAGGCCATGAAAAAGGGGAGCAAAGACAGATATTATCAAGAAGAACTTACCGAGGACTCAAAACTGGTCCCGGAGGGTATTGTTGGCCGTGTCCCTTACAAGGGTTCACTTTCCGGATGTGTTTATCAACTTGTTGGTGGCCTAAGGGCTGGGATGGGCTATGTTGGTTGCAAGACGATTGAAGAGTTACAACGACATAGCCGGTTTGTTCGTATTACATCATCAGGTCTAAAGGAGAGCCATGTCCATGATGTGATTATTACTAAAGAAGCTCCCAATTATATGTTAGATTGATGTAGGAATCTTCTCAATAACCACGGGTATGACGGCTTTTTCTTCAAAGACGATATCTCACATAAATATCCGGCTACACTCCTTAATGCTTATCTGCACAACTTATTTTTTACTTGCTTCCTTATGGCTAATGGCAGAGAACTTTATTTGACAGAAAACGATGTTTCTTTCTGATTGACAATACTGCCCGGTCGCATTTACACTTAAATAGTGGGTTTTGGCACAGTATGTGCTTTACTTAATGGGAATATCTGGGTGACTTTGCACTCTTTTAGGTGCGAAGTATTCAGTAAGACACGAGACGGCGTTTTTATGAACAAGGTGTTTGTCAGTACCATATCCGTCGTTTTCTTGATGGCCATTGCTGTTACAGCTTGGACCAGGGTGACAGGTCCTTGTTCAAATTGTCATACTATGCACAACAGTCAGGGCGGCATGCCGATGGCGTGGGAGTTGAATGTAGGTCAAACTGGTTTTGTGCGTACCGGAACACCCAACCCCACGCTTTTAGTAAAAGGTTGTGTTGGTTGTCACACGTTTCTTGGCCAAGATACTGTAGTAGATGGCGTCCCAATCGTATTCACTACCAGCGATCCGACTAATGCTTTGGCCG
>MAVP01000196.1 GCA_001751075.1 Desulfobacterales bacterium S7086C20
AAAATGCTTCTTAACTCAATTAAAGTGGACAAACTTTCAACCATTGAAACTGCAATAGATAAACTAGGACTTTCATCCAGAGAATATGGAGACCCAATAGAAAATGGGATAACAAGCGGAGGTTCATTTGCTATCGCTGCACTGGTTCCGAGTTTACCATTCACCATACCTTCTCTTCGATTAGAGAACGCACTGATAATATCGGTCAGTGCTACACTACTTAGTCTGTTTATCATCGGAGCAGCAAAAACCATTTTTACGCGAAAAAGGTGGCTTCAGAGTGGGTTGGAGGTCATGGTTTTCGGGGTCATTGCATCTACGATAACTTACATCATTGGAAACCTTGTTTCATTAATAGTGTGAAACCGACGTTTATTAACGGGCATGCAACTCCAGATCCTTATTTTGATATTTTTTATTATATAATCTCTTGACCCTCAACATTGTTTCTGTGTTATTATCCACTCGTTTTTCGGTGATATCCAAATGTCCTTCGAATAGATCAATAATAATTCTAACCTCATCGGTTGAATGCATACCTGGATCCAAAGTACTTAATGTCGTTATGTTTAGCTGTTTAAACATTGTAAGCAAATCCATTAACCAACGTCTAACGACCCTTGTCTCATGCATTAAAAGCGCATCTGACACCAGATCAAGGACAATTCGATCAATAGTATCACAGTTTTCCAGTATTCCTCGAATGAAGACTTTAAGTGATATATTAAGTTGGGTTAAATCTTCGATGCCATGAAATTTGAGGACATTCGGCTGGTCTTGAATAATGTTATCAGCCCAGGGGCTGCATAACATAAGGTAAAAGTTGTCTTGATTATTTTCAACTTGGCTAGATGAGCCGCTTTTTAGCATAGTAGATAAAAGTAAGACACTTTCTCCCTGGGCTACGCCTTGTCGTAGAAAACTTTCTAATATATGCTCTTTTTCGTCCAATGAAGGAGAAGTGAGTAATACCGAGTAACCCGTGGGTATTCCACCATAAAGTAAGTCATCGAGATCTTGGATACCAGTTGGTGTCGTTGAGTTTTTCGCTGCGTACTCGACTCTTTCTATAAGATATTTGTATCTCTCAACTTTTGCTTCATCATCAGGTACTTCATTTTCTAGGATTCGATTAAGCCATTTATAATCACGTAACTTTGCGCTTGCGATAGTACGACGGAGCTTCCATGATAGATCAGTCAGCTCTTTATCCAGATTTCTTGTTTGAGTTTTAAGGGGTTCGCGACATTTTGTACAATATTTGGCACTGTCCATGTTCTGTGTTCCGCAGCGCGAGCAAAAGACCAGAGTAAACCCCATTGTTAATTTATTATGTATCATTTCAAAGTTGTCGTTAAAATTGGCGCGTTTATCTCACAAAATCACATAGCTCTCATGAAGGTCACCTTCCTGTTTCGGAGTAGTGGTTTTTTAAGCGTAAACATTAAGCTAGGGATATGGAATCCAACAACTTTATTCGTGATAAGATTGAGACATTTTTTTCTATAAGGCTCGAGCGGAAAGATTTTGTACTGATATTTGTCTCGATAGCCGGCTATCTAACGTGGTTGTTGGCTTTCCCTCTGTTTGGTCCAATTCTGGCTAATTATCTAGGGGCTATGAGGGCTTTAGCTATTGAGAAAGGGCGGGTTATACAGATTTTCTTGGCGTTAATGTGCGTTTCAAGTCTCAGTAGTGGCTACTTGATTGATAAAACGGGGAAAAGGTTGATCTTTCTCTGGGGTTCCACAGTTGTGGTGTCACTAATTTCTCTCGCTTTCCTTGTGGTGAATGATATTCTTCTAGTATTCCCGTTAATGGCCATCCTGGGAGTTGTTGCTGGGTTCGCTCCTACTGCTTGGGGCACGATCTTCGCCGACCACACCGCGCCAGAGGACCGGGGAAGGGTTATGGGAATGGCTGTGGCTGTCTCAATGCCTATCGTATACTCTTTCCTCTTCCTGGACTCGGTTAATATTGGAGGGCTTACACAATTAGGGTTGCCAGTAATTGGGGTCCTATATCTTCTTACGCTCCTAACTGTGTTTCTGAAGCCTGTTGACAAGGAGATTGATGAACGGGCGGCAAGGCGAAGTAGAGGAGCAGGTCAAAGGCAGATTATTCTCTACGCTGCCCCACTTTTCCTGTTTTATATTGTTGTGGGCGTGATGTTATCAATAGTTTTCCCTACCCTTCAGGACAATATTAGCAGAATCACATTTTACGTAACTTGGGCCATCCCAACTTTCTTTGGAGCTTTGGTCGGGGGGTCTCTTCTTGATTCAAGGGGTCGTAAATTCCCTATGATCCTGGGATTGGCCGCTACAGGAGTCTCACTTGCAATATTGGGGATATTGGGAATCAGGACGGGTTTTGTGTCTATAATTACTCTAGCTGGAGGTTATACAATCGTTGTCATCGCATCTTTCATTATTTGGGCTGACCTTGCTCCTATGAAATCAAGGGGTTTACACTACGGGCTTGGTTTTGCGTTAATATCTTTTGCGTTATTGCTGGGTCTTGGGGTATCGGGAACCACTTTTGGTAGCGTAAGCGAGACAGCGTTGAAGCGGTTTATGTACTTCTCTGCTGTTGCTTTGTTCCTTTGCATTCCTCCATTAATTGTTGCTGAGGATGCTCTTCCAAAGGAAATTATTGAAAAGCGTCAGATGGAGGAACACTTGAAAAAAGCCAGGGAACGATTGTCCCAAAATAAATAACCGGGTTAGAGGTTTTGGTAGGCTGCCTCGAGGTCTGCTGCTAGTCCTACCAAGGCATCTGAGTATCCTAATCCTTCATCTATTAGGATGTTATTTCCCCTCGCAAGTAGTGCTCTGACTTCGCATAGACATGGTAGGAAAGCCGCTGTTTTACTTCCGAAGGTCGAATCTAGTATCGCGCTATGTGTTTCCATCTGTTCTGGTAGTACCATGTTTACCACGAAATGGGTCGGTTTCTCGAGGAGTTCGTAGACTCCTTTTACCATCTCTTTTGTTCCCAATATATCTAAGGCGTCCATTCTCATCACCAGCGCTACTATATCTGATCCGACCACGGCGTTGATGGATGAATATGCAAGACCAGGGGCTGTGTCGAATATTATTTTCCCGAAGCCGTCTTGTTCGAGGGCGTCCCTTATCTGGATGGTTTTTGAGAGGGCTTGGGTCTCCCAGCTCCTTCCCTTTCCCATCATCTCCCTGATTGCCTCGGCGTCTGGGTTCGCCAAACCGACGTACAGATTAGGTAACGCCTCTGTGATGACTTCCTCGATGTCACAGTCGCCGTTCAAGTAATCATTTATCCACCAGTCCGGCATCTCTATATCAAAGAGGCTATGCAAGCTAGGGGCTCTGAGGTCATAATCAAGTAGACAGACTTTTTCTTTTCTCGCGTAAGACGCAGCAAGGTTCGAGGCCAGTAGAGTCTTTCCTGTCCCGCCTCTGTATGAGTGCACTGTAATTACTAGCATTTTTTTCACCTATTATAGTAGACCAGTTGGTCTCCCTCTCTTTTCTTGTTCAACATCTTCATCAATGTTAGGCGGTCAAGGTTGTTTTTAGCCTTTCTCGGTGTACTGCCTATTTCAGATGCGATCTGGTCGACGGTGGCTTGCTCGAATTTGAGGAGAGCTATTCCTGTCTTTCTGAGATGATCCGGTAGGTTCAGCAGGGTTGTTGCATCCATTGTATCCTCCTCGACTTCCTTTATGAAGACCTCCTGGTTGAACATGTCTCCTGCAAAGTCCTCGATTGTAAATGAATCATCGAACTCCTCTGAGATGTCTCCTATGCTCTTATAGTAATCTTGGACGTACTTGGCGTACATCACTGGGTCGTCTTCGGGGCGTAGACCCTCTTCTTCCTGTACTTTCTTTTTACTTTTCTTCTTTTTCTGGCTTATTCTTCCGAACTCATACCCGTCCCAGTGAACTATTCTTGTT
>MAVP01000197.1 GCA_001751075.1 Desulfobacterales bacterium S7086C20
GGTCACCAACCCCCTGGGTCTGAGTGAGTGATGAGACTGCCCGACCCAGGATGCTCAGCGTGCGGCGATCGATGGAGGCCCAATCGGGGTCAAGACGCGCATTGCGGATAATGTAGGCAGTCCTCTTTCTCTCGATCCAAAGCCCTTTATCGCGAATAGTGCTCCCCAGAGATGACGGAAAAAGAAACACTTGCGCCGTTGCGCCTCCGTCAACGTGCATCTCTTGATACGATACACCATCAACCTCAACGTCAATCATCACTGGTGGAAACACACCGGGGATGGACGAGGAGGCTAATAGGATTTTGCGAAATAGTTCCAGGGATTTAGGATCGCCGCTCGCGGCGATTTCACCCATGTTCCAGACTACTGGAAGGCGAGCGTCGAGATTGGTCGTGGCGACTAAAAGAGTTGGACCTTTATTGTGTTTTTCGGCGACCCGTTTGAGCAGTTCCTCGTTTACGTTTTTCTCTACTAGTTGCCAGAGTGGTGTGCTGTCTCTCAGGGCATCATCAAAAAGCGCATCCAACAGAAATCTCTTTTTGAAAATGTCATCCGGTCCAATGTTTGTGTAAATAGTTTTCAGAGTTTTATCATATTCAGGTCCGACAAATGCGAGGGGAGCAAGGAGGGCTCCTGTACTGATCCCTGTAACCACAGCAAAGTCAGGTCTATTACCGGATTCGGTCCAGCCGACGAGAAGCCCCGCACCAAAGGCCCCTCTGTCTCCACCGCCGGAAATCGCCAAAAAGTTCAGTGGTGGAAGTGGGCCTTGGTGTCCTATGCGAGACAGCTCTCGCTTCTGACGACTTCGCGCCTCCAAAGTGTATTTTATCATGTGGTCGATTCCCTGGCGTGAAGTCACCCAGAAGCGTGCTTCAGGGATTCCCGGGATAATAGCGGTTGTTGTGAGAGGTTCGGGAACAGCAGGAAGGCGCTTCGGTGATATACATCCCTGGATAACAAGCAGGAACAGTGCAGTTGAAAACAGCGCCACAGCACATGTGCGGACTCGAAACGGACCAGGCGATAAGCAAAAAGGAACGCAATACTGTCTGCCTTGAAAAATCATCTCAATCTCCTTGCTTTTCAGCGAAACAAAATGAATCAATCGTAAAAAAGGATCAATCGCGTTGCATTGTGGGCTACCGGCACATGAAGGATCTGCCTTGGGAGTGTCCAGAAAGGGTCATCAGCAGATAAGAAGTTATTGATAGAGACTCGCTTTTGATGAATTAATAATAGGATGTTTTCTCTTATGTGTCAATATAAAAGTTACCATAAGATGTGCTAATGCCTTGGTGGAATAATTATGATTGACAAAGAGAACAAACTTTTTTAAAGTTATTTTCTAAAGTATTCACCTATATTCTGATGGACTTTCCTTAATCACTCTAGGGTGAGTCTTTCTTGTTATTGGGCGGTATTAAAAAATTTTGTCAGTGAAAGTTAGTTGTCTCGGGTTGAAAGACTTGGAGGAAATAATCATGGTTAAGGAGAACATAAGTGAAAAAATATATACACCAATCAGGGCTACTATTTTCATGTTTCTCGGGCTGGTGATTCTATTGGCAACCGGCTGTACCCCCCTCCATAAGGAGGTGATTCCAACCATACAAGCTGAACCTATATATGACCAGCTTTATCCCTACTATGTGGAGGTCTGCGCAGTCAGCCAGATTCGTGCCAAGTTTACCGAATATGGTGGGAGTGGCGGACACGCCGTAATGTATCTCAAGGGGGCATGCCGTGATACGCAGGCGGAATATCCGACTATCGAGGTGTGTGATGCAGGCACAGTAGATCTTAGTGATCCCGAAACCGGTGTGGGCATAAGCGTCAACAAATTATTTGGAAACGTGAACTGGATAGCCGTTCCGGGTAAACGTTTATTTTATAGAGGTAACCTCGAGGAAGATCAGCTGCTGGACGAGGCACATGCCCGGGCAACCATTAAGGTCGTGCAAGATCTGAAGATATTCAAAGGAGTTAAGACCCGTGAATACTACGAGGAAAGTGTTCCAGAGGATGAAAGTGAAGATGAATTCATTTACCGTGTGGCAAGTGATACCCTCGGGACCGATTTTGCAATCAACTTTGGGCGAACTATATTCTGTTCGAGACTACCCGTGACCCGTGGGATGATGGGAAAAATAGTAGAAAACCTAAATGAACAAAACAGGAAGTATGTCAGCGGAGAGACAGAGTACAAATGGAGCGGCTATTCCGATAACTGCAGTCACGTCCTCCACAACTCCCTGGCTGCCGCCGGTGTGTGGTCCTTCAAATCGGTTCGAACGTACAAGTTGAAACAATTCTTTAACCTGTCGATACCGGCTAATGAAACTATTAATCTGGCCCACCTAAGCACTAAATATCCAATTGAGGACTTTTATAAAATATACAGAGATGATGTTAAGCGTAAAACGCTGCTGGAGGAAAACTGGCTGCCTACGCAGCCCGGGGCACTCTTTCAAACCATCGGGGTACATCAGAAGAACGACCTCTATGATACCGGTGTTAGTATTATGGTTGTTCAATGGCCCTTATTGAAGCAGAAGAGCAGGAAGATCAAGGCCATATTTGAAGATCCTCGCTACACCACTGATCTCAAAGCGAACTTATCTTCTTTTGAGGAGCGATATGAAGAGATTCTGGAGGAGAGACCCGATGACTGGGATAATGTGGCTGGAAAGAATGCTTATAAAAAGGCACGGAAGGTCTACTACGAATACATCGAACAGCAACTTCAGGATGTAAATGAAAAACTCTCTCTGCTTGGACAGATGCGTTAAGTAAATGGAGTTAGTTCGTGGCAAGGTGGCGCTGTGATAGAAGAAAGATGATAGCATTGAAAGCGGTCATTATTTTAAATCTCCTTGTCGGTGGGCTCAGTGTTCATGGTTGTAAAGGAACGCTCGGCATATGGAAAAAAAACCGTCATCCCGACGTGGTATACTCTATTTATACTGATCAGCAAGTCGTTGCCCTGACGATCGACGATGGACCTGACCCTGTATCTACCAAGCTTATTCTTGACACGCTTGCTGAGAACGAGGCCACAGCAACATTTTTTGTCATTGCAAACCGGATACCAGGAAATGAAGCTCTTTTAGAAGAGATAGTAGCTTCCGGCCATGAGCTGGGTAACCATTTGACCCGTGACGAGCCTAGTATAAACCTTCTTCCTGCAACTTTCGAGAGTGAACTCATCCATTCACACGCTACACTTTCAGAGTATTCTCAACCGCACTGGTTCCGCCCGGGTTCGGGCTGGTATGACGAGTGGATGTTGGAGATACTGGCAAAGTATGACTATCGCTGCGTACTCGGTTCCATTTATCCACTGGATGTTCAGATTGCATCAACGTGGTTTGCCAAACAGATTATCCTCTGGAATATAAAGCCAGGCGCTATCATTATTCTGCACGATTCCGGTTCGCGTGGGTTGCGAACCGCCCGGACTCTGTCAAAGGTCCTTCCGGAACTTCGCAAAAAAGGGTATCGAATTGTCAGCTTGACGGAACTCTGGTCAATGGCAGCCCTACATCACCTCCAATAACTTTACATCATGTACAGCAGGAATTGATCACTATATATTGTATCACCTTAACTATCCAAAATAGTCGGGTAACAGAGTGGCATTGCTGCCACTCCGTCCCCTAAGAACCGTGCGTGATAGTTTCCCATCACACGGCTCAAGCACTTCAAAAGCCTTCTTTGCATTAAGAATACCCGGTGATTAAAAGTACTTAAATCACCTTTGCGATACACACTGACAGCCAAAATCCTACGGTAAAGGGCGCATAGCTCACTCATGTGGCCTCATTTGCTTTCCCTTTTAAAAATGGTTCTGCCAACTTTCTCGCAACGAAGCACCTGTCAGAAGTCTGCACCCTTTCGG
>MAVP01000198.1 GCA_001751075.1 Desulfobacterales bacterium S7086C20
TGCTTTCATGCCGTCCATCTCTGGCATCTGGATATCCATGAAGATCAGGTCATATTTATCAGGAAATGACGTGTATTTCTCAGTTGCCTCTCGGCCGTTGTTGGCCACCTCCACTTGATAGCCCGCCTTGGTCAACACCATCTTTGTCAGCTTCTGATTTACAGGGTTATCTTCTGCCAAAAGGATACGTGCAGAGAGTCAGAAAGGGGTCTGCTCTTGACTCTAGTGGGGGCAAGACAAATTTGGACTTTAACGAACCTCGGAATGTGGCAATATCCCTGGCTCGAAAGCGCAGACGTGACGGCCTGCGGTAGATAGGTGGCCGGTTTCGGATGGAAAAGTACAGCTCTATAAGTAGCATCATCGAAAGAATGAAAAAACGGATGATGAAGGATCGGGGTCTCACCATACTATGCCCCTCCTGTGTGACCCCTGTGTCTCCCTTCTTCCGCCAATAGCGCCCACCGCGCGATCTGGTTTAAATACAGTTCGCAGGTACCTGAATGATTCTGTCCGAAACCATCTCAACATTATCGCTGTTATTGATCACAATTCCCAATGGGAGATCATTTTTGTAGACGAAGTTCTTTATTGTTTGGATCTGTTGCTGTTTAATTCTACTTCCCAGCTTTATCTCAATGGGCAAAATTCCGAACGGACCTTCCAAAATCATATCGATCTCAGCTCCATTTTTTGTGCGAAAATAATAATAATTCCAGTTTACTGTATTAGTGGCCTGAACCCCTTTGATAATTTCTTCGCAAATGAATGCTTCAAATCCGGCGCCTACATTTGGATAATTAAGCAACTGATCCCTGCTGCTTATCCCCTGAATAAAGTTGGCTAATCCGCTATCGCGAAAGTTGCCTTTGGGCATTTTTACCACAGATTTACTGACGCTCCTCTCATAGCTTGGAATATTTCTCCAGACAAAACTGCCTTCGGCAATTTCCAGGTAATCCCGGATAGACTTTTCGGAGATATCCAATGATCTTCCCACTTGCGAACGGTTTATTATTGTCCCACTAAGCGAAGAAAGCATTGAAACAAAACGATTGTATTTGGTTAGTTCCAGTCTGGGGAAAAGTGCTCTGATATCCCTTTGGACATATGTTTGAAAGTAATTTTCCATCCAGGCATTAAAAAAACGGTCGTCTTTTTTTAATGCCGGTTCAGGGTATCCGCCTTTCAAAAAAGCTTTCATCAACTGGTCATGAGTTATTATGGGCTTAAGATCTTTTATGAAATCTTTAGTAGAAGCGCTCAGTTGTTCATTGAAGATCTTGTAGAAATCAGGCAAATCTAAGGAAACTGTCTCATTTACTTTAAATGTTCCTAGCTCTACCAGGCCGACTCGACCAGCCAGACTTTCAGAAACATTTTTTATTAGTTCCAAAGAACTGGAACCGGTTA
Organism: Desulfobacterales bacterium S7086C20; assembly: GCA_001751075.1. Taxonomy (GTDB): domain Bacteria; phylum Desulfobacterota; class Desulfobacteria; order Desulfobacterales. Next base: position 1,414 of record MAVP01000198.1, read on the forward strand.
GTAAAAAGCGATTTTTGCGTTGTCGGTCTCTATCAATGACACCGCGCAACTCTTGAAACAAATCAGGAAATCTTTGTGCCTCATCAATTATTGTAGAATGGGGATATTCTTTGACAAAAAAATCAAAGTCACTGGTAACGAGATCAAAATCTTTGCCCCGCTCAAGGTCAAAGTAACGCCATTTTGGCCTTAACATCTTTGCAAGCGTGGTTTTGCCACATTGTCGAACACCTAATATTATCACTACTGGAAAGAAACCCAGCAGTTCATTGACTTTTTTTTCGATATTTCGTGGCTTGTCAGTCATATTCGTAGAATACGCACGATTTATACTGATGTCAAGGACATTTTAATCTTTATTTAGCTTTGACTATTTAAACTGAAATGTGGGGTCATGTGGTCAAATCTTTGATCTTGACAAATGGCATGTGGTGGCTAGGATGCGGCTATGATTAGAGCGCTACGTATTCAATATCCTGGTGCCTTCTATCACGTTACTTGCCGGGGGAACGAACAGAGAGACATTGTCTTAAACAAGGAAGACCGGGAGGTTTTCCTTGAGAGATTAGCTCTGTCTCCAAATATATAAAATGTCCCAGTCCTCGCCTGACAATAACGCAGAACTGCAACGCTGTATTCTTCACGGCCTAGCATGCGAATGGGAATGGGCGTTGTGGGTGTTGGATGAGACGAACCAAGATGCCATGCGCAGGCCAATGTTTAGTCTGCGGGACATGACGAGCAAACTCGGGCATTGGTGCGGTGAACGACGCGAGATCTGCCTGAGTCGCCAGCTCGTGTTTAACCATCCCTGGTACGCTGTCGTTGAAGTGCTTCGACACGAAATGGCCCACCAACTCACACACGAAGTGCTAGGTGCATATGGCGAATCTCCACACGGGCATACGTTCCGACATGCATGCGATCTCCTAAGGGCAAATCCCAATGCCTCGGGCGAACACGAACCTCTGGAAGAGCGCGTATTTGGGAAATCTTTCAACCCTGAGAACAAGCTCATGGGTCGAGTCAGAAAGCTCATGGCTCTAGCAAAAAGCCGGAATCAGAATGAGGCGGAAGCGGCCATGGCCAAGGCACATCAACTCATTGCAAAATACAACTTGAAGCTTGCAACGCATGACAATCACCATGAATTCGTGAGCATTTTCGTAGGGGGGCCTGCGCTGCGACACTTTCGTGAAGAGTATTCGCTAGCGCGGTTATTGACCGATTTCTATTTTGTTTACGGAGTTTGGGTGCCGGCGTTTGTCATGGGTAAAAGGAAAATGGGGCGGGTGCTGGAAATCAGTGGCACCGTCCTAAGCGTGAGAATAGCTCATTATGTCTACGACTTCGTGAAACAATTCATCAATTCTAAATGGGAAGAATATAACAAAAACAAGGGACTGAATAGGCATCGCAAGACTGACTTTGCTGTCGGTGTCATAGACGGGTTTTGCCATAAGGTGGAATCTCGAAAGGAAAAGAAGAGGGGTGGAGATAACCATGCGCTCGTCAAAATTGATGATGCCATGTTGAAAGAATACATTGGATACAAATATCCACGTCTTACAAGCACAGGAATGAGAGCTTTGAGACGCGATCGTAAGGTATTGAATGATGGGATAAGTGCCGGCAAGAGGCTGGTGATTCCGGAAGGTATCACTGAGAAAAGAAAAGGCAAAACACTTCTGATAGAAAACAAGAAAGGCTAGGACTGGATGCAGTTCAAGACATCCTGTCTCCAGTTCCCTCTATACCATGTTTATCTCCAGACAATACAAGTCTGCCTATCATTTTGCCGTACTCGACACACTCCTTCTTAACATCTTCATTAGGGACCCCCACTGACACAGGATCATAATGATTTTCCTATTCCCTTTTAAAAGGCTCCCCATCAGCGGCTACCATTTTCGCGTCCAGCGTGGCGGTTTGCCCTTTCTGGCCATGAGTTCGTGGTAGGTCTCGGTAAGTCGGATAAACTGCTCGTGAGTTCCCCCCTTGTCGGGGTGGACCTTTTGTGCCACCCGGCGATATAACCTCTCCAGGCCCCGTTGGGTCATGGTACTTAAGGCGTCCTTCTTTACGCCGAATATGACACTGGCCTCATCCAGGCTCACGGAAGATCTGTTAGGCGGCGGCCGGTGTTTTCTCCTGGCATCCATAAATTGCTTGACATAGTCTTGCCAGAAAGTGTCAGGCCCGAAATCGTAGTCGAAGAACATGACGGCATAGCGAATCAGGTGTTCGTTAAGAGACGTACAGTCTTCGATTTCCCCCCTAAATGCCTTATCACTGCTTAGACAACAGATCTCCTTCAGAAAATGTTTGTCCATTTTCGCTTCATTCAGTCCCTGAGGGATCTTCTTGGTCCAGCTTTCCGTGAAAAACCGCTGAAGGTCGAATATGACAAACGTATAAACTTTGCGCTCCGATGGCTCCATACATCGCTCCAGCCGAATAAAGGCGTGTTCAATTTC
>MAVP01000199.1 GCA_001751075.1 Desulfobacterales bacterium S7086C20
ACCCATCTGAGCAAAGTAACTGCCAAAACGAAGGATCACGCCAGCCATGGCGATCAACCCAAAGGCAGCAGGTTCCAGTAACCGTGCCATAATGGCAGTGAAACCAATCTGCAGAACGGAATTTACTATGCTTGAAAGGTAACTCCACTTAAGGCCATGCAGAGTTTTTGATGTGAGGTTATCGGTCATGATTCACAAATAATTGAATGACTCAAAAGTTGGTTGACATTTAAGGGTTGGGTTTAGGGTTGGGGACGCTCATTAGTTTATAAGTTTCTGTTTTTTTAGATAGAATATTTTATTTTTTTTATTTTCATAACTTTCCGGATGAAAGTTATGAAGAATAATCCGGCTTTGCCGGAAAAGAACAAATTTCTGATGAAACTGTAAAAGCAATCAGCTTTCGACTGAGGTTATGAGCTTTGAAAAAAACACCCCTTTAAGATAGCTCCGCCCCTTGAATTACGTTCAACGAGATAGCTTAATAGATTGATCTTATTGTAAATATGTTGCGGCTGGGGCGCTATCGGGACATCCACAAATAAGTATAAGTCAAAGGCTCAAGTGAAAGAGAGCGGGAATTAGCGTTTCTTCTTTTTACCGTCTTTTTCGCCGTAGTAATAGTCATAGCACTGATAATAGTAGTAGCTGTCTTTTCCGATATTCACATTATTGAGTACCGATCCTAGGATATGGGCTTGGACGTCTCGTAGCTGACGAACGCCGTTTGCGATAACGTCCCGGCTGGTAATGCCGGCATGGATGACCAAAACTACACCATCGACAAGCCTGGAAAGGATAACAGGATCGGTAACTGCAGAAATGGGTGAGCTATCGATGACGATCCTGCCATATTCCTCTCTCAGCTCATCGATAAGATTCTGCATTCGTTCTGAACCGACTAACTCTGCGGGATTCGGGGAAATCAGCCCGGCGGGAATAAAATCCAGATTGGGAATATTCGTCGACACCCGGATATCCCGCCACTCACTTTCTCCTACCAGAATACTGGAAAGACCTTGCTCGTTTCTGATACCAAGCATTTGATGAAGTCGGGGCTTTCTCATATCGCAATCGAGGAGCACCACTTTTGTTCCTGCCTGTGCCATGGCAACGGCCAGATTTGCGCAGGTATTCGTTTTCCCTTCTCCTGCACTGGCACTTGTAACGAGGATGGAACGGGGGGATTGAACTGGTGTGGAGAAGAGAATTCCCGTTCGAATCCCCCTGTACGCCTCACTTGCTGATGACTTCGGTTCACTGACAGTAATAAACTCATCAGGCTGGTCTGTTTTCGGTTTTTTTATATCAAAATGAGGAACAGGGCCGAGGTAGGGAAGCTGGAAATACCGCTCCAGATCCTCCGGATTTTTAACCGTGTTGTCCAGATATTCGATGAAAAAGGCCATCCCGCCGCCCATGAACAGTCCCACTATAACGGCAAGGAGGAGATTTAATTTCAGTTTCGGTTTAACGGAAAACTCGGGTACTTCGGCATAATCAACCACGTGGATATTGATGGTTCGGTTTTCCTCAAATACGCTTGTTTCTTTGAAACGTTGCAGGAGCATATCGTAGAGCTGACGGCTCGAGTCTGCTTCCTGTCGGAGCATCTGATACTGGATGGCGACCTTGTTCCTGCTAATGGTTTCATCCTCGCTGAGCTCAAGGGCTTTCTTTAAGGAATGTTCCTGGCTCAAGGCAACTTCATAATTTGCCTTCAGTGCAAATACTATATTTTTGATTTCTTGATATTTCTGATTCCTGAGCTTTTTGACCTCCTGATTCAAAGCGATCATGATGGGATGTTTCTGTCCGAATTTTTGAGACTTTTTTGCCTTTTCGCGGAGGAGCTCAACCTCGTTTTCTTTTATTGAGATTATAACGGGACTGTTGATCACTTCAGGAATAGTTTCGGCCTTCAGGGGATCTTTTGACAACTTGAGAGCATTTTTGTATTTGATCTCAGCTTCGATGCGCTTGTTTTTCGCGTCCAGCAGTTGTTTGCTAACGGTAAGGAGCTTCTGCCGGCTCAAATCCTGGCCGTATTCGCTATTTTTTCCAGATTGTGAACTTATGATAGCAACTCCATACTTTTCTCTGTAATGTTGGAGGGCAAGCTCAGATGCCTCCAGCTTGAGCTTTCCCGCCTTTACCTGATTATCCAGAAACTGGGAAGCTGCCTGCTGACTCTTGAGCCTGAGACCAAGGTTCCAGTCGATATAGGCCTTGACAAGGGTATTCGCAACCCGGGCTGAAAGCTCCGGATATGTTGATTCAAAGCTGATATTTACGAGACGGCTGTTTCTAATCGGCTCCACTTCCAGACCACCCAAAAAGGCATTAACCAGCCGTGAATCGTCATGAGATTCCATACCTTGGATAAATCCGGTTTTGCCGGAATATTTCTTCTCGTTAAAATCGGGTCCTGAGGGTTTCATGAATTTGAAAAGACCTTTAATTTTACTTATAATTATATCTTTCATGTCTTTGAAATACGAAAAGATGCCGGCCTCTTCCTCTACTCCCTTGAATTCAGGATGCTCCGCCAGGTTAAGGCGTTTGATCACCTCGCGGGCAAGAGCACGTGATTCGAGGATTTTATACTGGGTCTGGTAGAAATCCTGTCCCGACGGGTCGATAACAAACATCTCCTGGGCTGAAAGTATGTTGGGATTTGCCCTCTCAATGAGAATCTGTGTGGTCGAGCGATACACGGGAATCATTGTAAGGGAATAAATGGCGACTGTCGTTACTACGACGAGGAAGAAGGTGATGATCAGTTTGCGGTGTTTGAGGATTATTCGCCAATAGTCGCGGAGGTTTATCTGGTCTGTTTCGTTGAGTTGGTCTGTTTGGTCCATTTGGTTCCTGTGGTCTGTTTGGTTTTTAGAAGAAGCTCTCGGGGACGATGATGGTGTCATTGGGCTGGACAAGGATATCCATTGTTACTCTGAATTCTTTCTTTTTACCATTCTCTTCACGTCTGATTGTTGTGCGTCCGGGTGCCGCCTTTTCGGTCATGCCGCCTCCAATACTTATTGCCATCAGCACTGTTGTTTCCGGCGCAAGGTCATACTTCCCCTGGCTTTTTACCTCACCTATGATGAAGAATTTCTGACTTCTATATTCGCTGACAGTAATCGTAACCTGGGGGTGAATGATGTATCCATCTGCCAGTTTTTTGGCTATATCTTTCTCAAGCTGCTGTGTGGTCTTTCCGGCCGCTTTTACTTCACCGATTAACGGAAAAGAAATCCGACCTTCCAGAGAAATCGGCATCTCGCGCCTGAGATCACTATGCCCCCAGACAATGATCTCAAGGACATCTTCCGGACCTAAAATATAGTCGCTCTGGGCTTTGATTGAGGATGGTGTTGAAATGAAAAGTCCGAGTGATATTATAACAAGTAAAAAAACAAAAAGAGATTTTAAATGCTGCATGCTTGGTCCGTTTGGTTTGGGAATCATGCCTAATTTAGGTCAAAAGTCAACGAGTGCGCTGAGAAACACTCTGTTTTCCGAGTAGTCGTATCTCTTGAAGTTGGAGTCATTATCGGTATACGTGTAATTCAAATCAAACTTCAGCCATTTTTGTATTGCATAGCCAACACCAACTCCACCATACCACTTTTCGTCGTCCCTGATCTTGCTCGTACCGTCAGTATCGGTAGTGCTTTTTTCAAAATCAAACGTTCCGTATCCAACATTGGCGTTCAGGTTGATTTTTTCATTCCATGCCAGGACATGACGGAAGTTCATGTTGACGTCATTTTTTGTAAAGGCTACATTGGTATCTACATCTTCTTCAATAGCCCTGTAAACCTTCAATCTCAACTGGTTGTAAGCAGAAATATTATAACCAAGATCGAT
>MAVP01000200.1 GCA_001751075.1 Desulfobacterales bacterium S7086C20
ATAATTAATACAACAAGATAACCTTAACCTTCTGGGGTGAATTATGAGAAGATTTTACCAGAGGGTAATGAGTACAAAGCCTTCAAGGGATTTCTATACCCTTTGGAGGCTTTTGTGTTTGGGGAGGTGACTCTATGAATGAAGAGCAGGCCAAACGCAAATTGGCCGCAATTCTCAGCGCAGATGTTAAAGGGTATAGCCGCCTTATGGAAGATGATGAAGAGGCCACTGTCCGCACTATCACTGCATACCGTGAGGTGATGACAGGTCTTATCGAGGGGCAAAACGGCAGGGTAGTCGACGCTAAGGGTGACAATTTGCTCGCCGAGTTTCCCAGCGTTGTGGATGGGGTTCGATGCGCTGTAGAGATACAAAAGGAGCTAAGGGTAAGAAACTCTGATCTTCCTGAAAACCGAAAGATGGAGTTTCGCATCGGGATCAATCTCGGGGATGTGATTGAGGAACGGGATAATATTTATGGAGACGGCGTAAATATCGCGGCCCGCCTGGAGGGCTTGGCGGAGGGCGGAGGGATCTGTATTTCCGGTACGGCTTTTGACCATATCGGAAAAAAACTGCCGGTTGGATATGAATATTTGGGCGAACAAACGGTCAAGAATATCGAGAAGCCAGTACGAGCCTATAATGTACTGTTGGGGAGCGAATATGCTGGTAAGGTGATTGGAGAAAAGAGGCCGGAGCCAAGACAATGGCATTGGGCGGCCGTAGCCTCAGCAGTTGTGCTAATTATGGTGTCTGGAGCTTTCGCTATCTGGAATTTCTATCTTCGTCCTCCTCCTATGGAAGTTGCATCGGTTGAGAAAATGGCCTTTCCACTCCCTGATAAACCATCAATTGCGGTACTGCCCTTCGAAAACATGAGCGGAGACCCGAAGCAAGAATATTTCAGTAATGGTATTACGGAGCAGATCATCAGTAGTCTCTCTAAGGTCCCAAATTTGTTTGTAATTGCCCGTAGTTCAACGTTCACTTATAAAGGCAAGCCGGTGAAAGTTCAAAAAGTCGCTGAGGATTTAGGAGTGCGGTATGTTCTGGAAGGCAGCGTGCAGAGAACTTCTGACCGGATTCGGATTACAGCCCAGTTGATCGATGCGACCACAGGATATCACCTTTGGTCGGAGCGTTATGACCGCGAGCAAAAAGACATATTTACGATTCAAGATGACCTTACCCTGGAGATTACGAAAGCACTACGAATAGAGCTCATTGATGGGGAGCAGGCCCGCATTTGGCAGAAACATGAGACGAGCGACCTTAAAGCATATGAAAAAGTTCTTCAAGGTCGTCAATATACTACGAAGGGCACGAAAGAGGATAGCGCCCGAGCACTGCAGTTATTTAAGGAAGCCATTGCGTTGGATCCTGGGTATGCACGTGCGTATGCGGGTTTGGGTTTGACTCACTTTTTTGATGCAAGATTTGGATGGGCTGAGTCTCGGACCAAATCCATTAAAATGGCGTTTAAATGCGCGCAAAAAGCTATCGAGCTGGATGACACTTTGGACATGGCCCACATCTTGATTGGTGCCGTCTACATCGCGACACGTCAGTATGAAAAGGCAATCGCTGCAATGGAGCGGGCTGTCGCCCTCAATCCCAATGGAGCTGACGCCTATAGTACTTTGGCTGGGGCTTTAGGATGTTCGGGAAGATGGATAGACAGTATATTTTTTGCAAAGAAGGCATTACGCCTCAATCCATTCCCTACGGCCTACTATTTTCACTGGTTGGGTCGCGCCTATTTCATGACAGGTCAATATGACTCAGCAGTTGCAACGTTCAAGAAGGCTGTGCATGTTAACCCTAATTATTTGCCTGCCCATGCTTTTCTCTCCGCTTGTTATAGTTCATCAGATCGTCAAGCGGAAGCTGCCGCTGAAGCCAAAGAAGTTCTCAGGATAAATCCAAAATTTTCTCTTGAGTCTTATACAAAGACCCTCCCCTATAAGAACAGAGCCGATATAGAGCGCTATGTTGTTGCCCTGCGCAGGGCCGGGCTCCCTGACAAAGCACCGTTACAACTTCCTGATAAACCATCCATAGCCGTGCTGCCGTTCACAAACATGAGCGATGATCCCAAGCAGGAGTATTTCAGTGATGGAATAACAGAGGAGATCATTACTGCTCTTTCAAAGACTCCAAATCTTTTTGTAATCGCTCGTAACTCTACATTCACTTACAAGGGGAAGGCGGTTAAGGTGCAACAGGTAGGGCGAGAACTTGGCGTAAAGTATGTGCTGGAGGGGAGTGTCCGAAAAGCTGAGGATAAGGTGCGGATCACGGCCCAGCTCGTAGATGCTCAAACAGGCCATCACCTTTGGGCAGAGCGTTATGACAAGGAACTTAAAAACATATTTGCTCTACAAGATGAGATCACGTTTAACGTCATAATAGCCTTGCAGGTAAAGCTGACAGAGGGAGAGCAAGCTCGCATGAGAGCCTGGGGTACAGACAACTTCGATGCCTATGCAAAGTTCTTAAAAGGGCAAGAGTATGCCAGGCGTTTTAATAGAGAGGGTAATCTTTTAGCTCGTAAAATGGCAGAGGAAGTTATTGCCCTGGATCCAGGGTATCCACAAGGATACAGGCTTCTAGGTTCGACACACATGATGGATGTGTGGCTTCGCTTGACTAAGTCTCCTCGAAAATCTTTGGCAGAAGCTGTTAGATTATTTCAAAAAACCATCGATATGCATCCAGACGCCATTACCAGCTGCCATCTGGGGATTGTCTATACAATGATGAGACAGCACGAGAAAGGCATTACTGAATTGGAAAAGGCTATCGCCCTCAATCCCAATATGGCTGACAATCACGCCCGTTTCGGCTTCGTTTTGCATCTTAACGGGAGGCACAAGGAAGCGCTTGTGGAGATTGAGAAGGCAATACGTCTTAATCCCTTCCCTCCGAACTATTACTTTTTGTATCTGGGCCATACATATATGTATGAGGGGATGTATGACGAATCGATTGCAGCATATGAAAAGGCACTCCGGGTTGAGCCTAATAATCTGTTTACGCGTCTTCGCCTTGCCGCCGTTTACAGTTTATTGGGCCGTGAGGAGGAGGCCCATGCTGAAGCTGCAGAAGTTCTCAGGATAAATCCCAAGTTCTCTCTTAAGCATTTTTCAAAGACAATCCCATTCAAAAATCAATCCGATACAGACCACCTAATTAATGCTTTGCGCAAGGCGGGGCTGAAGTGATGGGAAGCAAGTAACTTAGATTAGAGTGATAAATAGCGGTTAATTTTTATTCTGCGAATTTTGGAGATATCTTGCCAGGTATCCCATGTTGGCATCAACCTGTGATTTATTGAGAATATTCACGGGTTGACTCGACTTCAGATATCATCAATATTATAGCTTTTTTATTATCTCCCACACTAGTTCATTGCCAGTTTTTTACCTATTTCTTCTGCCTGAGCCATTAGATAAGCATTTGACGCAATCTCGCCAGGTTCCTCGGCGCTGCCGTAAACCATACCTATGATTCTCGCCCCAGCGTAGCGGTAAGCATCCTGGAAGCTGCGTAAGGCATTCACACAGCCTGAATTGAACGGATCGCTGTCACCATAACTCATGGCTATAGCGATTCGCTTTTTGTAAATTGGATTTATTTCTGGATCTTCATTCCACAAGGCATAGCAGCGGTCCATAAATATTTTAGTTTGGGCCGACATATTAAACCAGTATACCGGACTGGCAATGATCCATGCATCTGATTCAACCAACTTCGGATAAAGGGACTGCATGTCATCATCCACAGCACAGCCGGTGCTATTTTTCTTCTTGCAGGCGTAGCACCCCTGACAGGGCTTGATATTCAGCCCATTCAAGTAAACCGTCTC
>MAVP01000201.1 GCA_001751075.1 Desulfobacterales bacterium S7086C20
AAGATGCTACAAAAGCTAACCAAGAAGAACGAAAAGGGTTTCACGCTGATTGAGTTGATGATCGTTATTGCCATCATCGGCATCCTGGCAGCTATTGCTATCCCGAATGTCATCAGCTATCGAAGACGGTCGTACAACTCTGCGGCCAATTCGGATGTCAAGAACGCCTTTACCTCTGCTCAGGCGTATTTTATTGATAATCCGACTGCATCTGTGGATGCAACTGCGTTGTCAGGCGCCGGATACAGACAAACATCTAATGTAAGCATTACCGCCTCTGGAACACAGGCTACTTTGGCAATAATAACTTTTCACACTGCAGGAGACAGGACCTATACGGCTAACGAAGAGGGCGTCATTACCAACGACTAAGCGTTAACTGAATCGAATCGAAAAGCGGAGAAATAGGCAATTGTGTTTCTCCGCTTTTTTTATGCAAATTTGAGCAAAAGGATCTTGCCTTGCATTCTTTTTTGGAGATTTCCTCAAGAAAAAATCTTCCAAATATCAAGGCGCTTCTCATTTATTTGGCCCTAATATCAGCACTGTATGCGCCTGTTGTTTTTGGAGGAAAAAGCCTTCAACCGGCGCTTTACCAGCCACACGGTGTAGTACGGGGATGGCCTTATGGATATGAAGGTAGAAAACCTGTAAACACATTCAATGTCGACCTTGCTACCCCTGCTTATTATGAGTGGCCTGTCAACAAGCTGATTGGTGATATCTACAAAACCGGTTCTTTACCCCTTTGGAACCCATACCAGGCAGCAGGTACGCCACTTGCGGCAGATTATAGCACCAGGGCGTTCTTCCCCTATCAGATCTTGGAAGATTTGAGCCCGGTCTGGATGTGGGACTTCTTTATCTTGGGCAGGCTGTTGGTGGCAGGTTTTTTCTCCTATCTTTTTCTTATGCGGGTCGGCCTCTCCTTTCCAGCGGCATTGTTGGGTGGTATCTTCTATATGTTTTCAGGGACAATGGTTTGGTTTATCAACCTGGAACAGATGACCAACGGAGCCATGTTGCTTCCAGTGCTCTTGTACAGTCTCGAAGTGACGGTCCGGAGGCCAGCGAGGACACAAATTGCCGTTTCTGCAGTAGTCTGTGCTTTGGTTTTGTTGGCGGGGCAACCAGAGGTGGCACTTTATATCCTGTTTCTCGGGACTTCTTACTTCATATTTAGGGCACTGAGTCTGTACAAAGGTAAAAGGTTCCTCTCCCTCAACATTAAGTTGGCCTTCATTCTTGCAGTGGGGCTCGCCCTTGCAGCGCCTTTGATCTTTCCCTTCCTGCAATTTGTTTCTTCCGGCTACCATCTTCACCGTCCCCGTGTAGGAATAGGTACTCAAGCTATCCCGAATTGGAAGCGAGCCTTTGCCGCCCTGACCCCAACAGCTACTGAGATACCGGCTGACCCCGAGATACTACCGGAAGTGCTGGCAAGGTTTGATGACGGTGACGAGCGGCCTATGTATTTTCGGATCTTTGCCACAAAAGGTGTATGGGACTGGATGGGGGGCTACACAGGAATCTTATCTGTATTTCTGGCGCTGACGGGCATCTTCATAGTTCTTGCCAAGAGGTCTGCCGAATGGAGGGGCATGATTCTTTTCTTTTCTTGTTTCGGTGCCGCGATATTCCTGAAGCACTTCGGAGTAAGGCCTTTTGTGTGGTTGGGATACCTACCAATATTCAACATAGCATGGGGCCCGCGATGGGCAAGCCCTACATGGGTATTTTCTTTTTGTATGGCAGGGGCAATCGGGTACCAGGTAATTCTTAGTTGTAAGAACCACGTCTACGGTGATATCTACATCAGCGAAGAGAGTGCGTCTGGGGCAATACACAACTCCAGAGAGATGGCCTCCGCCAAAGCCCCACACCGATCTTTTACTGGCGAGAGCTCCGTCATGTCGAGCGTGCGCATATATATCCAAAAACGCTTGCATTATTTGCCGTTGATTGTATTCCTCATATTCTTGGCACTCTACCTTTGGATACCCCTTCCAGCGGTAGTCGTGCTGTCTTTGAAGAGAAACCTCCATTTTAGTTCCCTCTCGGCCCCTTACATTATTCCTTCCATGCTCGCCGGCCATGTGGAGACCATCTTGGTCTTGACGGCGGCCCTGATCATGACAGTCCATTATATGAGAACGGGAAAGGGCATTTATGGACTCATAGGGCTTGCGGTAGTGGAGCTGTGGTGGGCGATCCCCAGGGGATACAATCACCAGTGGCTTTACCTAAAGGCAATACCCTTCGTGGCAGGGCTTGTTTTGGTATTTGCGCTTTACAAAGAAAGATGGCGGTTGGCGGCGAGTGCCGCAGTCTTTTTTTTCATAGCCTTCCTGTGGCTGGACTTGAAGGCACCTTACGGGTTCCCGGACAGGTACAACCCTTTTAGAGAACCTCCATACGTGGAATTCTTAAAAGAAAAAGAAGGTCACTTCCGGGTTATGGGTGGCTATGGAGTCCTGTACCCAAACTATTCTAGTGCCGTCGGTCTGCAGGATGTAAGATACATAAGTGCTCTAATGATTCCGGCCTATCAACAGTATCGTTTCGAGCATCTGCAGGTAGTTTTGGACAACGAAGAGGTACCCAGTTCTTCGTTATGGTTTACGGGAAGGCCTGAGCGCGTCATAGCTCTTTATGACGACACTATAGGCAGATACTTCAAGTTTGTGCGCCGTGGTATAGAAGAAGACATAAGAGAAAGACTCCCCTACTATTCTCTCTTGGGTGTGAAGTACATCCTGATGCCACCTCATATTGAGCTTAATGAAACCCCGTCGCTTGAGGGGAAGACGGGCATGCCTTATCTGCCAGTCATTTACGACAATGAGATCAAGATATACGAGAACCCGTATGTGCTTCCGAGGTCCTTCATAGCCTATGATTTTGAAATGGTCTCTTCGAGAGACGCTCAGCTCAATCTACCAGGATATCAGGTGAGATCTCAGCATCCGATCGTTGGCCAAAGGTCGGAGAGCCGGCAACATGAGAAAGAAGGAGCCTCTATTGAAGAATACGGATTCAACAAGGTTGTTATAAAGGCCAGTCTCGAACACCCTGGCCTGCTTGTTCTGAGTGATGTTTACTTTGACGGATGGGAGGCGTATGTTGATGAAAAACCGGCCCAAATTCTTAGGGTCAATCGACTCTTGAGAGGGGTCTTGCTGCAAAAAGGTAAGCACAGTGTGGAATTTCGATATATGCCCAAAGCTCTGAAACTCGGCGCCACAGTTGGGGCTGGAGGCTTTATCGTGGTTGTTGTATTATTGATTCCGTGGAGAAGACATTATAGGAAACACCGATAAGAATACAAAGGACAAGACACTGAAATCATTTGGATCAGCTAACACGAGCATGCGATCCATGTCATATCGTACTGAAAGCATTATAATTCTGTTACCGTTTTTTGTCTACCTCTTTACCGCCTGCCCCACGATTTATTTGGGAGACAGCGGCGAACTTACAGCAGCCGCATTCTCCCTTGGCATTCCACATAACAGCGGCTACCCCCTTTATGCCCAGCTGGGAAAACTGTTCTCCATGGTGCCGGTCGGCCCTATAGGGTTCAGAATGAACCTCATGTCAAGCCTGTTTGCCGTGCTCACGGTTTGGCTCGTCTATTCGTTGATCCTCAGAATCACATCATCGAAGTTGTCGGCTTTTAGCGGAGCACTCTTTTTGGCGTTTGTACCGGTTCTCTGGTCTCAGACCGTATCAGCAGAGGTCTACACCCTTCACACCTTTTTTGTGGCACTACTGATAAGGCTTTTGTGGTGGTGGGATGAAAACAGGGAATTCTTCAAGATAGCCCTCTTCGTCTTCGTTACTGGGATTAGCTTTGGCAACCATATGCA
>MAVP01000202.1 GCA_001751075.1 Desulfobacterales bacterium S7086C20
AGGAAATCAAGGGATTGCGCGGAGACGTACTGTAGTACGTCGCACAAGCAATTCCGCAGATTGACGCCGAGATTGCGAAAAAGGGCCATTTCTGGATGGAAACTAATTAAATCACTTGCCAGATGCAAATATCACAAGCTCCAGTCATGTCAAGAGAACTGTTAGTCTACTCACTCTATTACATCCCCAAAAAGATCACAAAAAAGCCCCCATGCCGCTTGCATGGAGGCTCTTTGTATACTCACCGGATATCGAGTGACAAGGTAGTCTTGTTACATCATACCACCCATACCACCCATACCACCCATGCCGCCACCCATGCCACCGCCTGGCATAGCAGGCGCATCTTTGTCTTCAGGCTTCTCAGCTATCATGGCCTCAGTGGTAAGCATCAAACCTGATACACTTGCAGCATTCTGCAATGCATAGCGCACCACCTTGGTTGGATCTAAAACCCCGGCCTCGAGAAGGTCTTCGTATTTTGCCGTTTCGGCATTAAAACCGATAGCACCTTTTTCTTCTTTAACCTTTGCAACAACAACGGAGCCTTCGTGGCCAGCGTTTTCCACTATCTGACGCAGCGGCTCTTCCAGGCTACGTTGTATGATCTTTATGCCAAGTTTTTGGTCGGCCTTGATCTTGATCTTATCCAAAGCAGGAATACACCGTACTAGGGCTACACCCCCGCCGGCCACAATACCTTCTTCCACGGCAGCGCGTGTGGCGTTTAGAGCATCCTCAACACGGGCCTTTCTTTCTTTCATCTCAGGCTCGGTAGCAGCGCCAACATTAATAACCGCCACACCACCAATCAGCTTGGCAAGGCGCTCCTGGAGTTTTTCCCGATCATAGTCAGAAGTTGTCTCATCTATCTGAGCCCTGATCTGACGGACACGACCTTCCAGATCCTTGCGAGAGCCGGCGCCATCTATAATGGTAGTATTATCTTTATCCATGGTAATACGCTTTGCCGAACCAAGGTCGGAAAGTGTTAAGTTTTCCAATTTTGTCCCCAGGTCCTCTGAGACTACTTGTCCACCAGTCAGGATGGCTATATCCTCCAGCATTGCCTTACGGCGATCTCCAAACCCTGGGGCCTTAACGGCGGCACAGTTGAGTGTGCCCCGAAGTCTGTTCACCACCAACGTGGCCAAGGCTTCGCCTTCTATGTCCTCGGCAATAATCACAAGCGGTTTGCCCATCTTTGCAACCTGCTCTAAAAGGGGCACAAGGTCCTTCATCACGCTTATCTTCTTCTCGTGAATCAGGATGTATGGATCCTGAAGTGAAGCCACCATCTTTTCAGTATCTGTCACAAAATAAGGAGACAAATAACCACGATCAAACTGCATACCTTCCACAACCTCAAGAGTGGTATCCATACTCTTTGCCTCTTCTACCGTGATGACACCCTCTTTGCCAACCTTGTTCATGGCCTCTGCAATAATGTTGCCGATAGTCTCATCATTGTTCGCCGAGATACTGCCGACCTGAGCAATTTCCTTTTGATCCTTGGTGCTCTTGCTCATTTTTTCCAACTCCAAGACAACCACCTGCACGGCCTTCTCAATACCACGCTTTATGGCCATGGGATTGTTACCGGCTGCCACCAATTTTTGCCCTTCTCTATAAATAGCCTGGGCTAAAACAGTCGCCGTGGTGGTACCATCACCTGCGACATCGGACGTCTTGCTGGCTACCTCTTTTACCATCTGAGCGCCCATGTTTTCAAATTTGTCCTCTAGTTCTATCTCCTTGGCCACTGTCACACCGTCCTTTGTCACAGTGGGGGCCCCCCAGGATTTCTCAAGGATCACATTTCTACCCTTGGGACCCAGGGTAACCCTGACCGCATTGGCCAATGAATTAATCCCTTTCATCACGGCTTCCCGTGCTTTGACATCATACTTAATCTCTTTTGCAGCCATATTATTATATCCTCCTTAACTCTTCTGTTTCCTGGACAACATTAACAATCATTGTCTAACACCAGGCATTGTCTAACACCAGGCTTATGCCTTACCCTAATAAGTACACAAGGCGCTATTTCCCAATAACGCCTAGCACATCGTCTTCGCGCATGATGAGATAGTCTTCACCATCTATCCTGACATCGGTCCCACCGTATTTGCTGAACAGTATATGGTCACCCTTTTTCACATCGAGGGGCAACGTTTTGCCACTTTCCGATAGTTTTCCCTTCCCTACTGCCTCAACCAAGCCTTCAGCTGGTTTCTCTTTGGCCGAATCCGGAATGATAATTCCCCCCTTGGTCTTTTCTTCACCTTCAAGGCGTTTTACAAGTATCCGGTCTTGTAAAGGTCTAATCTTCATAATAATCAATCTCCTTCTTGCTAGATTTTTAACTGTGTTTACCATATATTACTGTGCCCCAGTCTGGGTTATTCACCAACTATGATCAAATGACACCTCCTTTCGCAAAAGATAAAGATCATATAGTGATTTAGATGTAGAACAAATTCGATCAGGTAGTTTCATGGCTCTTTTTTTGAACAAGTGGATTTCGATTCCGTCTTCTCACCTTTATTCTTTGACTTTGATACCGTGTCAGTCTTTTCCTTTTTCGAAGACGACTTGTCTGCAGCAGACTTATTGCCGTAATCAGTCACGTACCAACCCGTCCCCTTTAGATGAAATGAACTATGCGAAATGCACTTGTTGAGCTTTCCGGAACACTGCCTGCACTTCTTTAATGCAGAGTCAGAAAACTTTTGATAAGCCTCTACAACTCTGCCGCATTTCATGCATTCATATTCGTAGACAGGCATCTCAAACGACCTCCTCTCATGAATCTTGAATAAAAATAAGAAACAAACTCGATTTGTCAAGTAATAAAATCATCCGGATTTCATATCCCGCACTTTGTCCATGTCCCCCGCCCATGCCTCATAGAAGGTAAAGACCTCTTCAATCCCTTCAACTCGGCCCCCTCTTAAAACAGATCGGGTTATTTCGTGTACCCGCGATTCTTCTTTAAGCTTTTCGTCCACAGAGGCCTCAAACGCC
Source organism: Desulfobacterales bacterium S7086C20 (assembly GCA_001751075.1). Classification (GTDB taxonomy): domain Bacteria; phylum Desulfobacterota; class Desulfobacteria; order Desulfobacterales. Next base: position 3,028 of record MAVP01000202.1, read on the forward strand.
TGCAAGAACTTGATGAACCGAATCACATGGACCAGTTCATGACACACAATATAAAGGATAAAGGGAAACAAACGAAGCCCCTCGAACTTATTTAACGTCAATAAAATATTATGATCCTGAAGACATATTTTGTAGAAGTCATAACTGGAAGACCCCAATGACGTCTCCACTCTACGGCCCTCATACCTTACAATTTGTGCAAATGGTCCATGTACAATTTCTTCCGGCAGAAGATCTGCCACCGTCTTCACGTCATAACGCTGAGCAGACCACTCGGCAAATGACATCTTGTAAGCGTCACTCGTCAACTCCTCCGCCACCTCAACAGCGTCGTTGACCACCAACAAATCTTTGCTGCCAAACTTCTGCAATGCCTTCATCACATTGGCCCGCATTTTAATAAGTTCTCAAGTAGCTGTTCACGGGGGTCAGGGGCCATTCACTAATATACCTTGCCCCCCCTTTCAAAACAGAGAAAAAGCTGGACACAGGACTCATCGTGTATTATAAATAACACTTTACACGAGCCTAGGAAGGTAAATTCACAAGGATTGGAGGTGATGCAGTGGGAAGCGTCGTCAAGAAACGGAAGAAAAAGATGCGCAAGCATAAACACAGAAAGCTATTGGCTCGAACACGACACCAGAGGAGAAAGAAATAATGTATACGACCTCTCGTGCATCTTCATCTAAAAAGGCACCGCCAAAAGACAAAGACGGTGCCTTTTTTCTTTGTCCTGAATGGATGAACTACCCTGCCCTCCTTAGCAACCGATAACCGGCTCCCATCT
>MAVP01000203.1 GCA_001751075.1 Desulfobacterales bacterium S7086C20
CGATATGTTTACGCACGATGCGAAACACCGGCCATTCCAGCTTCCAAAACAGGTCAAGGGCCTCTCGGATTTTCGGGATGGTATCGTGCGCCGATTATACAGAAAGACGATTCACGCCTGAAAAGTCATTTTCTTGACCATCAATATTTTACCATACCTGTAACTAGTTGCCATCCAGAAATGGCCCTTTTTCCTCTGAGCGGCGTTCTCCGCGGGTTTTGCGCCTGCGACGTACGAAAAGTACGTCTCGGCATAAACCCTTGTGCGGCCTTGCTCAGAGAAAAAATTGCTCATTTATGAATTGGAAACTTACGCTTGTGCCCATTCTTTAAAAACGCATTTGTGGATGGGCACTAACTAAAGATATTATTCTTAACGGTCAACAGTAGACTTGACTAGTAGCTTTTTTTTGCGGATAGTAATAGCGAGTTTTATCTTTTCGTTTGTCTGGATTACTGGGATGTTGTCGGCGCAAATAATGCTATTTCAAATGGTGCAACTCGTCTTATGAACTTATTTTCCATAATTGCTGATCTGCGACTTCGTGACATTATTGATATCGTTTTCCTCACAATAGTGGCATATCATCTATATCTGTGGTTTAGACAAACAAAGGCCTTTAAAGCATTGGTCGGCCTGTTGGTCCTAGGCATCATCTACACAGCGGCAAGGACATGGGGCCTTTTCTTGACCACATGGGCATTTCAGGTTTTGTGGCAAGTCTTAGTCATTCTTCTGATCATCTTGTTTCAATCTGAGATCCGTCAGGTCTTAGAGCGGGTAAATCCCCTTCAGGGGATGGGCTTTCACAAGATATCCAGGCCGGAAAAGTGGATTTCGGGGTTTACAGAGGCAATATTCGGACTCGCCAAGAGAAAGGTTGGTGCCTTAGTCATACTTGAGAGGCTAGACAGGGTTCAGGAATTCATTACCGAGGGCCAATCATTGGAAGGAGAACCGGGCCTGGAACTGTTAGTCAGTATTTTTCAAAATCACTCTTTGCTTCATGATGGGGCAGTGTTAATCCGGCGTGGTCGGGTTATGCGGGCGGCCTGCTATTTGCCATTGAGTTCTGATGAAGGGTTGCCAAAGCAGTGGGGAACCCGACATAGAGCAGCCCTTGGTCTTTCCGAAAGATGTGATGCTTGCGTGGTCATAGTGTCAGAAGAAACGGGAGAGGTATCTCTTGCCATAGACAACGAGATCATTCATGTGGAGAATGCCGAAGGGCTTTCTCGGCTTGTCCTGGAAGCCATTACCCCTGAAAGCCCCGCAGAAAGCAATTGGTGGGAACGGATACGTTTTTTCGCCGTGAATCAATGGCGAGTTAAGGTTAGCACTCTGTTTTTAGTCAGCACCGTGTGGCTCATGTTAGCAGGTCAACAGGATTTTGAAACTACCGTAAAAGTGCCACTGAGAGTAACGGATATACCTCCACAACTGGAAATCCTTGAGCCAGTGGACCCTACGGTCGAGATTAGGGTTCGAGGTCTTCGCAAGGATGCCAGCACTTTGAATGAAGACAATGTAACGGTGGATATAGATCTTTCTTTGAGCCGTCTTGGCAGAAGGACCTTTACTATTACGAGAAGTCAAATTCGTCTTCCCAACGACAGAGTTCAAGTCCTTGACATTAATCCGACTAAGCTGAAATTTAAGTTTAAAGAAAAGCCTGGCAATGGGAGGCAATAGGGGTAAATAGAGACGGGAGGGAGTGCGTGGTTTTCGAATTTCACCACGCGTGAGCCCTTAATGTGGTTAGCCCGAATGGGGTGTGTTACCCATTTTCGATAAAGGAACTCATTGTCCGATGATTTTAATCAGAACCCGCTTTTTTCGACGTCCATCAAACTCGCCATAGAAAATTTGTTCCCATGTTCCGAAGTCCAACCTTCCATCGGTTACAGCAACAACCACTTCTCTGCCCATGATTTGTCTTTTCATGTGGGCGTCAGCGTTATCTTCACCCACGTTGTGCCGGTACTGGGAAACAGGTTCATGGGGAGCTAGCTTTTCCAGCCACACATCATAGTCATGGTGTAAGCCAGATTCATCATCGTTGATAAATACCGAAGCGGTTATATGCATGGCATTGACGAGCACGATGCCTTCCTTGATGCTGCTTTCCCGCAGGCACTCTTCAACCTGAGGCGTGATATTCATGAAGGCTCGTCTTGTAGGTATTTCAAACCATAATTCTTTTCGATAGCTTTTCATCGTAGTTGTCCTCCTGTCCTGTTTACCCTGGTGTTGTAAAAGTCGAGGATGCCAGGTAGATTCACAGACCTCTTATAACAGAAAAGGGCATTAAATCGCAACTCATTGCCATAGGCCCAGAGAAAATGGTATGCATTCTGTCGTGCCGTGTTTTATAAACAAAACAAAAGCCGGCAAAAAGGACAATGCCCTATGAATAGACCAATGGTCCCGGAAAACAAGAAAAAGCCCTTTCAGTTGATTGTAATCATCGGCCTAATCGTTTTTGTTGTCCTCATCGTCCTGTCCGGGAAGATCTTGGGCGCTGTCGGCCAGTGGCTGGTTCTGGATGAAAAGCCCGCCCGTTCAGATGTGGTCTTGGTGCTGAATACAGGGGCTGGGTGGTATCCTCGCATTATGGAAGCAGCTGCCCTTTACCAAAAGGGGTTTGCAAAAAAAGTGGTTATAAACGGCAATCGGAAGACCGACACATTGAGACAACTTGAGGGCATGGGCTTTGAAAGGTGCTGTCCCTGGCATGAAGACGGGGTGAGGGTCCTTGAGCTTCTGGGTGTACCCAGGGAAGCCGTGATACCTATTAGCGCCGAGGACGCCTACGACACGGTGACCGAGGCCAAGGCTGTTGGACGTGTTCTCATAGAGGCTGGGGTCTCGAGCATCATTGTCACAACAAGCAAATATCACACCCGACGATCAAATCACATTTGGAAACATACCTACCCGGACCGGTTCCAAGTCCGCACAGTCGCAGCCCACAACGATCCTTTTTCACCTCACGGTTGGTGGAAAGAAGGGCGACAGATCCGCTGGGTGATGGCCGAGTATGGTGCATGGGTCTACTACTACTGGAAGCGTCTGGGAAAAGTCCGGAAATAGGATGTCCCCGATTCATCAGTCCATACCGGAGAAGAAGTATGATAGCCAGTTCAAAATTGTCTTTGAAGCCATTGCCGAACTCATGGCACCGGCAGAGGACAGTGAAAAGAAGATCGGGTTCGAACTCAAGGAAGGGAAGGCAAGATACGGCAAGAATAGGAAGACAGAGAAGAATGTATAAAATAATGCTCCTCCCTATCCCGGTATTGCATTGTTACAGGTATTTCATTAAGAGACCTAAGTCACCATGTCCGGTCTTGAAGTTAACCCCAATACCCAATGTTCCTGTCCATACGACTTGCCCCTTGATCTTTATGGGCATATCGGTAACAGGTAATGTAAAGACCATACTCAGTTCTTGTCCAATATTTAAAGGCCATGTGGTTTCTATGAAGGTTCCATTATCGTTTATATCTCGCACAAAGTCTTTGTGACTCACTTCAGGGGTGGCCCAATCAACTGGCACCAGGCATTTCATTCTAAGGGATTGTCTTCGTTCAGGTGATTGCTGGGCTTCAAGCATTTTTACCGCTCGCTTTTGTTCAGCCTCTGACATGTTTTGGACTAGCTCTAAAAGCCGGTCACTGACGTTAGGTTCTTTTGTCATAATGAACTGCTCCTCAGAAGATCTCAGTTTGACTTCATCTTGGTCAATCTTTCTTTGGATTGTTTGGCATATTCACTTTCAGGAATAGGGCGAAACATATCTTGCCCTGACATG
>MAVP01000204.1 GCA_001751075.1 Desulfobacterales bacterium S7086C20
AGGGGAGGATACGGGATGGATGGAGTTGTTGGTGTTTACGGTTTAGGCGATCAAGATTTGGTAAGTAAGACGTTTTTGGCAACTGGAGCGTGCCAGCATAGAGGTAAAGCCTGTACGGGCATAGCCGTTGGGACCTCAAAGGGCATCTATATCCATAAGGGTCTTGGCAGAATAGCGGAAGTAATAGATAACAATATAATAAAGACCTTTCAGGACCTTGAACCTGTCGCCGCTATCGGAAATATCGGTTATACAAAAAGAAAGATAGCTGAAAAGATCAACTCCGAGCCTATAGAGATACATACATTAACCGGTTCAAAGTTCAAGGTCGTTTTGACCATGGACGGCTATCTTGTCAAGGACGATGACCTGAGAGCAGAGCTTGAGTCGCAGTATGGTTTCGAGACCGGCAATAAAACAGAGATTATCGGTGCTTTACTGCACAAATATATTACCGAGGAGGGCGTCAGCTTTGGGGCTGGTGAAAAGCTGGTTGAGAGACTGAACGGCAGGGCAACTTTTGCTTTAACAGCTTTGATCCATGACGGAAACGAGACCCATCTGGTCACTTTAAATGATTCCAGAGCGTTTGAGCCTTTCTGTTACGCGACAATCGACGGTACCTTTGTTGCCAGCTCCGAATCTTTTTCTCATCGGAGATTGGGGGGATTAATCGAAAAGGAGTATGACGGAGCTGAGATGACAATCTGCTCATCGGAAGGAATTGAGACAAAAAGGCTGAAAGAGGAACCCATGATGCCGGATATATTCCAGGGTGTCTATTTCGGTAATGTGGCGTCATTGTTCAGGGGAAAAGAGATATTCCAGATAAGGAGAGAGTTGGGCCTGGAGCTGGTGGACCATTATCAAAACTCGAAGGCCGATATTGTTATACCGAATCCTGAATCAGGATGGGGAGTTACTGTAGGGATAGCGGAAGGCCTGGGGCAGAGTCTTTTCCCGGCTTTAATCAAACTCCCCCAGGCTGTCAGGACATTTCAGGAAGGTGAGAGACAGACAAGGTCTAAAGAGGTGGGGCTCAAGTTTGGAGGCATCGATTCCCTGTTAAAAGATAGAAACATTGCAATGGGAGACGACAGTATCGTCAGAGGAAGCGTAAGTGAGGGCGGATCAGTCTGGGTAGTATATAACGCGGGGGCAAAATTTATCGAGTTCTGGATATCCTATGGCCCGATGTTTTTCCCCTCATTCAAGGAGTGGGACCGTGGTATCGAGTGTCTGCGTGAACTTGCTGTTCAGAGGGCATTTAATGGTGGCAACCCCTATGACAAGACTCTGGATGAGATAAATAAAGCCGTGGCAAAACTGGTTGGCGTGGATGAGGTAAAATATAACTCACAGGAACGCATCAAGAAAGTGGCAGGGGACGGTTCTTTCCAGGCATTGGATGCCAGTTATCCAATTGACGAAGAGTTCTGGCCTGATTGGCTTAAAACAGAGGTGGAAAAATATCACAAGTTACAAGGAAATTAGTGCTCATCCAAAAATGGGTTACGGGTAACCAAAAAGGCCTTCCGGAAGAAACTCCCGGAAGGCCTTTTATCTGGTAAATGTGTGAATCCTAAGAGCTCAGAATCTTTTTAGCAGTTTCATCATTCACATCAGAAACGTGCGGGATACCTGTCTCTGCTGCAGTTTCCCTGTTGCCTGAGAAGAGATCGTTACGAGAAACCTGATCCAGAGAGAATTTCCTGGTGCCTGCCATAAGCTGCTGCAGGCCACAACTCAGTTTATCAGCCAATGTATAGAAGGCGATTGCGCCGTAAGGAATATTTTTCATCTCGCTCTTACCAACCTTTTTCTGAACGTCAAAATAGGAAGCAAAGATCTCTTCGGCCTTGACACCAAAGTCGCCGACAGTCTTCGGCAGTTTATCCCAATTGCCATTGACTTTCTTTCTGTTTTCCGGTTTCAGTACGCCCTCGATATTAGCACCCACGAAACCAGGTATCATAATGGCCCTGCCCATGCAGACAAGTTTTGTAAAAGGTGCACCAAGGGCAATCGCCTTGAAGATGTGGTCTTCGAGAGCGAAACCGCCGGCAAATGACATGTCAACCACCTTCTGTCCCTTAGCAGCAAGGATGCTTGCATATTCATAGGCCTTTGAATGCAGGTTGATGGATGGCACTCCCCAGCTCTGCATCATATTCCACGGGCTCATTCCTGTACCGCCGCCGGACCCGTCAATTGTAAGCAGATCACATCCGGCGTCCGAGGCAAACTTAATTGCCATTGCCAGTTCTTCCATCCCATAGGACCCTGTCTTTAATGTGACTCGCTTGAAGCCGATGCTGTGGAGGTATTCAACACTGGCCATAAAGTCTTCGCGCACCTGCTCTACAGTATCCAGATTGGTGCCGCCCAGACGGCTGTGGCGGGCAAAAGATTTGATGGCCCCATTTTTGAATGCCTGTTTTACCTGGGGTTTTGTTGGGTCCGGGTCAACCACATAGCCGCGCTCCTTAAGAAAAGTGGCATATTCAAGGCTGGTCACCTGTATTTCTCCACCGATATCTTTTGCGCCCTGGCCCCACTTCAGCTCAATAATACACTTGTTTCCGTATTTTTCCGCGACGAATTCTGCTACCCCGTTACGGGTGTCTTCAACATTAAGCTGGACTATTATTGCGCCATATCCGTCATTATAACGGAGATATGTATTGATTCGACGTTCCAGTTCAGGCGAGCTTTTGATTTTTCCTTTTCTGGTTTTTCCCTTGCCTATCTTTGACTTGAGGTCAACTCCAACAACGTTTTCACCGATAACGACCGGAATTCCCACCAAAGAGCCGCCGATTGCGTAACCATCCCAGTATTTTGCCGCTACGAATGTTGATCCGAGGGCGCCTGTCATAAGAGGGATACGGCATTTGGTCTTCATGGTATTTCCGAATTCGGTTTCAAGGTTTACATTAGGGAAGATACAGTCATCAGGATCATTGGACAGACCCTTACCGAGGCCGTGAGCCCCATAGGCATATCCCTGGATTCGGAGAGCGTTATAATTAACGCCCACATGGGTAGTATTATTAGCTCCGGCAGTGACTGTGCCATAACTTCTAGGATAGAGCAATTTACGGCCAACAAGACTGGAAAGCCAGGTCTCACATTTTCCATTGCAATCGGCCCGGCAGAGTGTACAAAGGCTTGACTCTGCAGCATTTCCCCTGTTGGTGGTACCTAATACATCATTACTTTTCGAAAACCTCATCTTCAATTCTCCTTCTTCTTATGGTTTAAGGTGAATATAAAAAAAAGCGACTTTTCTCCTATGGAAAAGACGCCTTTGTCTACTGCTACAGTAATCCGTACGCCTTTGTACGGATAATAGATTAAAATGTTGTGGCGGATATTAGATGTACTAATGAGTAATGTCAAGTAGAAAATACTTCCCTGATCCACCATCAAGATGTCATCTGCCATTCGACAGGCTCATGGCCCTGAGCTCACAGCCGAAGGGCAAAGCCGAAGGGCGGCGTTGCCTTCGATCGCTCCTCCCTGCGGCGTATAGTTCATTCGTCTCAGTCGTCGCTCCTCGGCGCCCCCGCAAAGCGGGATTTTGCATGCTCAACTTGCAGACATCTAACACCTTCCTGGTGTCCAGAGATAGACCAAAACCCTTTGTCTTTATTGAACAGACTGAATTTTGATGGTGGATTTGGGACTTCGATAAAGATACGGAGAATTAAGTTACACTAAAATCTGGATCGGGGGAAATTAAAAATGAGGTGTGCTCACTCCAGTTCTTCGGAAAGAAGTATGGCTTCCGCGATCTGGC
>MAVP01000205.1 GCA_001751075.1 Desulfobacterales bacterium S7086C20
CAAAGGAGATGGCCACAAGCTGAGCAAGCATAACTACATCTATTGAACCGAAGACAGGCGTGCGAAACAGCTTGGCTCCAACCACATCAACAGAGGTGATGCCCATCATTAGCAGGAATGCAAGAATACCTATCCACTCCATCAAACCACTAATCAGTCGATTGAATTTTTCAAGCCTTTCTAAAAATGTCATATTGCTGACAACTCCAAGGTGACTGATCTATTACAACATTTGGGAGCTTTCCCTGGCAAAGATGTGACTGCTGCCTGCCATCAGACCTTTGCTGTCAGGCACAAGCCTCCATAAATATATGTGAGCCCTAACTTACTTAAACGGGCCGATTTCATCAGGATATTACTTCCCGATATTCTCCGGTCTCATTGCATCGGGGCCGGTGGGTGACGGTATTCGGTATTCGATCTGCTTTTTTGTATAATAATCAATTCGCTCTTTCAGATATGAGATCCATCCCCTAACCTCTGACTCTGAAAATCCCTTTCCCACTAACCTTTTCACCTGGTTATCGATAACGGGTTCTACAGCCTTGTTCCATCTGGCCGCCTCTTTATCAGGCAAGTCTATGAATTTCATACCCTTCTGTACACCGAAGTTCTTCCCTGCAATCTCTATCTCGTTCCACATCAAGGCATACCGTTCTCTGTATTCACCACAGAGGTTATCGAAAATCTCTTTCAAATCAGGCGGCAGTTTTTTGTAACTGTTCTTGTTCATGATAGTATAAAATGGAAAGGTCGCGCCCATCTGCCAGGATGAGGTAGTATAGTTCGCGACCTCAGCGAACCGGAATGTCTTGATAATCTCATAGTTGCCATAGTCACCATCGAGTATACCCTTGGCGAGCCCATCATAGACTTCCATCATGGGTGTGGGGGCTGGTGTGCCGCCCAACGCCTTGACAATCTGACCGACAATGCCGGGTGCCCTGATGGTTAATCCTTTGAGATCTTCCAACTCCCGAATAGGCTTCTTGCTGATGATTGAAGCGGTCATAGTACCGCTTAACCAAAGGACCTTCACCTTATCCCATTCCTTCGGCCGAACTTTGTAGTAAAGGTCATTCAAAATTTGTGAACTGACCCAGGCGCTTGGGGAGCCGATTGGCAAACCGACCAGTTCTGTAACGGGCATACGACCGGGGGTATAGTAGACATGTGAAAAGCCGATGTCGGCAATTCCAGATTCGATTCCCTTATACATGCCGGTGCCCTTAAGCAGCGAACCGCCTATAAAATATTTGACCTTGATGCGCCCACCGGAGCGCGCTTCCAAATCCTTAATAAACTCTTCACCGATTATCGAATGTTTGGATTGGGGAGGAAAAAAGTTTGCGAATTTAAAATTAATTACTTTGTCTTTGGCTTGAGCCCCCTCCACAGGAAGGAAAGCCACCATCAACCCAAAGTAAACAATCCCTACCATATTTAATAAACTCTTCCGCCTCATAACTAATCCTCCTTTTAATTTAAGGTTAAAGTTTAAGTGCCATAGATTACCCAAACCTCACTATCCAATTAGACTTTGGCACTGCTATGAAACGGGCGTTGTCAAGAGCAAAATGCTCCGCAAAACCTATTCCAATAGATAGCCGCTCAGCAGGGGGCTGCTTCGACTGTGAATCAAACTGCTAAGCGTGGATCGGCTACCAACATCATTCATTATCCGTCCAGAGATCCCTCGATTTAATTTCGTGAATAGGCCTGAGGCCCTCAACATAGTGTCCCCGAGTGTCTCCTGACGTGCCCAATGCTCTCTTTTGCGCAAATCCTTCATACAGTGTATGAGCTTGTCTTTCGAAATCTCTTGGTTCGATCGAACCGGCCACAGATCTAAATTCCAGTTGTGGAATCCGGGAGTTCGAACGGTAAGGTGCGACAGGCAATAATGTCAACGCCCAAGCCAATGATATCACGAATCATTGCTTCGCCGATTTTCACCGAGCCACTCATTTTCAGATTGGCAATCTCTCTCATGCATGCAATCAGCTTCTCCTTAGGGATCTCCTTATCCGATCTGACAGGCAGCAACGGGACTTCGGGGATTTCAGTCCTTATCGTGGTCGTTAGAACACGACCCGGGAAAAATACTTCCCGTTCAGCATGTTTTACCCCCTTCTTGCACCCATTGCCCTCAACCTTTGTCACTTTTTGTTCCTCAATTTGGGCTTCCATTCTGCACCCCAACGGGCACAAGATACAGATGACTTCTTTAGTCATTCGCCTCCCCCTTTCGCCTCTCAGAGCATGAAACGGTGATTTGCCCGCTTTCCCAACATGCCTCTAAATCTGACGGCTTGAGAGTTACCTTCACCACCTCAGTGGGACTGATCACTCGATATTTCTTTCGGTACTCTCCTATCAGGAGATCAGCCTTCTCAATTGGTCGCTGAACCCGCAATGCGATTTCCGCACTTTCCGTTCCAACGATTTTATGTGGTGTAACAGTCCTTATATTCTCCCCAGGGATCACTCTTATTTCCTTACCCTGTTTTTTCAGCCCCCCGGCAACATACTTAGCAGCATTTGTCCCTGTCCTCTCACCGTCCAGAGTAACATTGTCAACAAGATCCCATACCTGAACGACATTTCCTGCGGCAAAAACCCCCTCAACACTCGTCTGAAGGAATTCATCGATTACGGGGCCGCCTATTTGAGGATCGAGTTTGATACCTGCTTCCTGAGAAAGCTCGTTTTCCGGGATCAATCCTACTGACAGTAAAAGACAATCACAGCTAACACTCCGCTCGGTCTCCTGAACAGGGTTTCCACTTTTGTCCACCTGGGCTATTTTGACCCCTTCAACTCTATCGTTACCAAAGATTTCGGTAACCGTATGTCCTAAGAGCAAAGGGATATCAAAATCGTGCAGGCATTGAACCTCGTTACGAATCAATCCCCCTACATGAGGCATGAACTCAACGACTGCTTTGACCTCAGCACCCTCAAGGGTTAAACGACGGGCCATGATCATACCGATGTCTCCCGAGCCCAATATGACAAACTCTCTCCCGGGCATGAAGCCATCCACATTCACCAATTTTTGCGCCAGACCGGCGGTAAATACCCCGGCAGGGCGGCTGCCCGGAATGCCGATTGAAAATCTTGATTTTTCACGGCAGCCCATGGCCAGAACAACGGATTTGGGTAATACCCTGAACTCACCCCATTCCGGATTGATACATACTATGCTACGGTCGGCATTCAAGTGGGTAACCATTGTATTGAGGCATAATTTGGTATCAGTTGATGTAAGCTTGTTAATAAATCTTTCCGCATATTCGGGACCTGTAAGGTCTTTTTTAAAGTAATGCAAACCAAAGCCATTATGGATGCACTGATGCAAAAGCCCCCCGGGGTACTCCGATCGCTCAAGGAGCAATATATTTTCCAGCCCTGCTTTGCCCGCGCTAATTGCCGCGGCCATGCCGGCTGGACCTGCACCGATGATAGCAAGGTCTACCTCTTTCGTCTTCATCCCAAACCCTCCCTAAACTCGCCGCGACTTATTCCCTTGGTCTCTGAAGTCAGTATGTATGAATCGCCTCCCTTTTTCGTCAGCTCTAATGGCGAAACCGCTAACTCTTCCGACATAATCTGGATCACCCGAGATGTGCAAAAGCCTCCCTGGCATCTCCCAAACCCTGCCAATGTGCGGAATTTGATGTCATCAAGGGTTCTCGCTCCTGCCCTTACAGCCTCTCTGATTTCCTGTTCGGACACCTTTTCACATCGGCATACCATATGACCATACCGGGGTT
>MAVP01000206.1 GCA_001751075.1 Desulfobacterales bacterium S7086C20
TTCGGCCTCCGAAGGATAGCGAACGGTATTTTGCACTGCTCAAGGTGGAGGCGGTGAACTATGAGGACCCCGAGAAATCTAGAGACAAGATTCTCTTTGATAATCTAACCCCTCTCTATCCAGAGAGTAGGATCGTTCTCGAAAGGGACGCGAAAAACTATTGTGTTCGGATTATGGACCTGTTGACGCCCATTGGTTTTGGCCAGAGAGGCCTGATTGTTTCAGCACCAAGAACAGGGAAAACCATGCTACTGCAAGACATTGCGAACAGCATAAATGCTAACCATAAAGATATTGTGCTGATCGTTTTACTTATTGACGAGAGACCAGAAGAAGTGACAGACATGGAGCGTTCGGTTGATGCTGAGGTGATCAGTTCTACCTTTGATGAGCCTCCCCAGAGGCATGTCCAGGTCGCGGAAATGGTGCTTGAGAAGGCCAAACGCTTGGTGGAACATCAACGGGATGTAATCATCCTCTTGGACAGTATTACCCGTCTTGCCCGTGCTTACAACACGGTGGTACCTCCGAGCGGTAAAATACTCTCAGGTGGGGTCGATTCTAATGCGCTTCACCGGCCAAAGCGTTTCTTTGGTGCTGCCCGTAATATTGAAGAGGGTGGAAGTCTCACTATCATTGCCACAGCCCTGGTTGACACTGGAAGTCGAATGGACGAAGTCATCTTTGAAGAGTTTAAAGGTACCGGCAACTTGGAGTTGCAGCTGGACCGAAAGTTGTCAGACAAACGAGTCTTTCCTGCCCTTGACATAAATAAGTCAGGGACGCGGAAGGAGGAGTTACTCCTCGAGCCAGAGGTATTGAACCGGGTTTGGATCCTGAGAAAACTACTCGCTTCATTGAATCCGGTAGACAGCATGGAATTTTTGCTTGAAAAAATAAAAGGGACTGAAAATAATAAAGAGTTCTTGGAATCCATGAACAGTTAGCAATCATGTTGAGTGGTCGAATGGTTGAGTGGGAATTGACCATTCGTCGGCTCAAGAATTCACGGAGGCTTGACATGAAGAAGGACATACATCCTGAGTATTCTCAAACCACGGTTCGCTGTGCGTGTGGCAATGTGGTGGAGACGGGTTCTACCAAGAAAGACATCAGCGTTGAAATCTGCTCCAAATGCCATCCTTTTTTTACCGGCAAACAAAAGCTGGTAGATACAGCCGGACGCATTGAACGGTTTCGCAGAAAATATGCTAATTATGAGGCCCAGAATAACGGCGAAGAAAAGCCTGTATCCAGCTGACCGGTTCGCTCCTCGCGCACGAAGTGCTGCCGTAAGGCAGAACCCTCGTCCTTTAGGACGGGGTCAAGGGGAGCTATATGAAAATGTCAATCTCCCTTACCGGGAAGCTTCACATTCTTGCTTTTTATTTTCTGCGAAGTTAGGCCAAAGATGAGCAAGACCAGACAGAGCAATATTCATGTGGGCGGGCAGGCCGTCATAGAAGGGGTGATGATGAGGGCTCCCAAGTCTATGGCCATAGCCGTGCGGCGACCAAATGGACAGATCCTGGTAAAAGAAGATAGATGGCGTTCATTGTCTGAGCGATGGTCGTTTCTTAAATGGCCTTTTGTCAGAGGAAGCCTCGCCATCGTTGAAGCCTTGATCAACGGGATGCAAGCTCTGACCTTTTCAGCAAATCAGGCTCTAGAAGAAGAGGAGGAGTCACTGGGCCGAGGGGCCCTTTTTTTTACTATGCTGCTGGCGGTTGGAGCGGGGATTCTCCTGTTTGTTGTTTTGCCTCACGTGATCAGCGGCCTTGTTGGCCGCTTATTTGGTGTAGGACTGGGGGTTGAGAACTTCCTTTTTCATGTTATCGATGGCGTTGTAAAGATCATTATTTTCCTTGGCTATGTCTGGTTCGTCTCCCTTTTCAAAGACATTAGACGAATCTTTGAATATCATGGTGCAGAGCACAAGTCTGTCTACGCCTATGAAGCAGGGGAGGCCCTGACCATTGAGAATGCGAAGAGGTTTTCAACGCTTCATCCCAGATGCGGCACTGCCTTCATATTGATTGTACTTTTGATAAGCATTTTTTTCTTTGCGATTGTATTTCCGTTTATGCCGACTCTGGATGTTATCCCTGGTATCATTAACCATATTATTGCCATTGTTATGAAGGTATTGTTGATGTTCCCTATAGCTGGTTTAGCGTATGAGATGATCAGGTTTGGCAGTAAGAACATGGAATGGCGCCTGGTCCGTTTAGCGATTTTGCCAGGCATGTGGATGCAGAAACTGACCACGCGCGAGCCCAGCGATGAACAACTTGAGGTAGCCCTGGCAGCCCTGAATAGTGCCCTGCATGGACAGGGTCGAGTTGCTGGCGAACTGGGGTAAGGAACCGCACCCATGTGGGCAAGGAACATATATGTTTGGTAAGCTAGAAGGCGTGGAAGAACGGTTTGTGAAGGTCGAGAAGCTTTTGAGCGATCCGGACCTGGTGAAGGATCAAGAGGCCTATAGGAATCGCGCAAAGGAACACGCCGAGCTGGGCAGAATCGTTTCTGCTTATCGTGAATACAAACAAGTGGCCAAAGATATTGAAGAAACCAAGGAGCTTCTAAAAGACGGTGACGAAGATATTAAAGAATTGGCAAGAGAAGACCTTCCTGATCTATATGAGCGCTCGGAGAAGCTAGAGCAAGAGCTGAAGTGGCTCCTTGTCCCGACAGATCCCAATGATGAGAAGAATATTGTCATAGAAATAAGAGCCGGCACAGGTGGCGAAGAGGCCGGGCTCTTTGCTGCAGAGCTTTTTCAGATGTACAACAGGTATGCCGACAGTCTTGGTTGGAAGGTAGAAGTCTTGAGTAAGCATGTTACGGGCGTTGGTGGATTCAAGGAGATCATTGCCTCAGTGCAGGGCAAGGGGGCGTACAGTAGGCTAAAATATGAAAGCGGTGTCCACAGGGTCCAGCGGGTTCCGGTCACGGAATCACAAGGTAGGATTCACACCTCGGCCGTGACTGTAGCTGTTTTACCCGAGGCAGAAGAGGTGGATGTCAAAATCGATGCCGAAGACGTTAAGGTGGATGTGTTTCGCTCTACCGGGCCAGGGGGGCAAAGCGTAAACACAACAGACTCCGCAATACGCATTACCCATCTTCCCACAGGATTAGTGGTCACATGTCAGGATGAAAAATCGCAGCACAAGAACAGGGCCAAGGCGATGAAGGTGCTGCGGGCTCGTTTATACGATAAGATGGTTACTGAGCAGAACGAAAAGATCTCTGCAGATCGGAAGAATCAGGTTGGAAGTGGTGACCGTAGCGAGCGGATCAGGACATACAACTTTCCCCAGGGCCGTGTCACAGACCACCGTATTGGGCTAACGCTGTATAAACTTGAAGGTATTCTCCAAGGCAATATTGGAGAAATCGTCGATGCTCTTATGACTCACCATCAGGCCCTTGCTATTCAGCATGTTGAGGCAGAGTCAAGGGATGCTGCCTGAGACCTGGACCATTCTAAGAATCCTTGAGTGGACGACAGCCTACTTCAAATCCCACCACCTTGAACAGCCGCGCGCTGGTGCTGAAATCCTCTTGGCTCATGCCCTGGGCGTTGGGCGTGTAGATCTCTACGTCCAGTATGATCGTTGCCTCGAAGTTGAAGAGCTTGGGCTCTTTAAAGGTTTGATCCGGAGACGTATACAGAGAGAGCCGGTGGCCTATATTGTTGGTAAGAAAGAGTTCTGGTCTATGGATTT
>MAVP01000207.1 GCA_001751075.1 Desulfobacterales bacterium S7086C20
AGGTCTGAGTAAACCTGTGATATCCAATGGAATCAGCTCAAAATTTGACAGATTTACCACCTGACACTTCTTGCCAAATCACCAAATATCAACGGGTTACGGATATCTTAAATCCTTTGAGGATTGGAGTAAAGGTTTCTTTGACGATACTGTAATTTCTCGGTCTTTGGTTTCTTCTGTATTGTAACAGTAAGCTGCACACCAAGGTGGCTTCTCCGTTCTTATCGTAATATGCACTTTGAGCCATGGGATTTTGTTTCATTTACCATCACAATACTTAAAAATTGAGGGATTCCAGTAGTAGCCAGATTTTACAGCCCTGATTAATCCGATCTCAATAAAGTTTACAAACTAAGTATTTCAATATTTTGCCTTTTTATTTCTCCTCAAGCATAGCAGCTATCGATCGTTTCGGTCGAAATAGCATTTATAAAATATGGTATAGGCAATATGTTTAAGAGACACAGAGAGGTCACTAATCAAACTGAAGTTGACCTCGTGCACGCAACTCCATAGGCAACAGACTATCATAGATGAATTTGTGCAGTGGGGTCGCCACGTCGGCCGCTCTCCCAAAGCGCACTACCGCACCAATCTGTGCGTCAATTTCCGAAGGGCGTCCCTGCGCAATATCTCGCTGCATGGATGTGGTTATTTCAGGCGGGAAGCTGTCATACATGTTCATTGTCGTGGGCATAGCGTTTTCAGGCAACCTAACGTTGTGGACCTGCGCCACGCTGATAATCTCTTTAAGCGCATTTTCTGCCATTTGGCGCGTTTCTGGCAGGCTGCGCCATATCCCCAGCGGGGTACGTGTTATAGCCCCCACCCCACTCCATACGGTAATAAACAGGAACTTCATCCACAGGGCTACCTGGATGTCCGGGGGAATTTCCACTGTTAATCCTGATGCCCGATCAAAGACTTGGCGCAGCCCTTCCACTCGCTCACTGGGATGATTATCCAGCTCACCAAATCTTATCCAAGGATCTGCTCCAGCATGGCGAATATGACCTGGTCCTATGATGAAAGTAGAAAGTCCACATAGACCGCCTAAAACATGTTGATTACCCAATACGGTTGCCAACTGTGTTGGAGCCTCCAGACCGTTTTGCAATGGCAGGGCAACCGTGTCTGGCCCTATCATTGGCCTTATAGCCTCTGCCGCGTCTGGCACCTGCCAGGCCTTTACGCATACCAGAACCACATCCACTATCCCGACTTGCGCGGGATCGTTCGTCGCCTGCACAGGCTTTACCAGAAAGTCGCCTTTCACGCTATTCACCTTTAGACCCTGTTTTAACATGGCCTTCAGATGATCTCCGCGGGCGATAAATACAACATCTTCTCCAGCCTGGGCAAGACGCCCGCCAAAATACCCCCCTACACCACCCGCGCCAAATACAGCGATACGCATGACCACCCCCTCAAAAAAGATTATTTTGACTACCAGAACATAATCCTAAGCTACCGCGACACGCACTATTTTATCTTGGTAAAAGTGGACTCGGCCTGTGGTAGCCAGTAGCTCATGCCCATGGAACGGTATAAGTCGATAGCAGCCTCGATTTCCGAACCTGCTCCCTCACTGTGCCCTGTTTTGAGGTAAAGTTGGCCCAGGCCCATATGGCAGTGTGCAGTGAGTGGAAGCATTGAAAGTTCGGCAGCTTGATTTAGTCCGCGCCGATACCAATGCATTGCTTGCTCAAGCCAGCCCACATCGGCATTAACCTCGGCCATAACAAGCATGGCCCAAGCCTCCAATGTACGTTCTTGCCGGGAACTCGCAACGTCCAAAGCGCGGGTTGCAGTCTCAATTGCCAATTCTTTTTTCCCATTAGCTCGGTAGGCGTCTGCCAAAACAGTAAGCGGATGGGAGATCCAAAAAGCAGCGGCTTCGAGATTCTCCTCTCTGACACCTTCTTCGAGGATTGTCAACGCACGACTTGGTTCGTTTAAAAGGAGGTAAGCATAGCCAAGACTTCCCGCAGTGTATGAAAACAGGCTCCTCACTCCCGAATTAAAGCATGTTTGGTGGCTTTTTTCCAAAAGCTGCAAGGCAAGTCTCACCTTGCCAATGCGCAAATAGGCCATACCAAGAAAGCTGTAAACACCCACAATAGTAAAGGCATTTCTCCCTTGTTCAGCAATTTCTACCGCCTCTTGGCCGATCCTCTCAATCAATTTGAAGTCTCCCATTTCAGCCATCCCTAGCACAAGACAACTTCGTCCAGTGGCCGATGGAACACTGGCCATACCGTGCCTCTGGAATACGGCCTCTCCAGTCACCATCTTTCTGAGTTCTTGGTGAAGCTCTATTTGCTTGGGAAAATCACCGATGGTGTGGAAATAAAATCCCAGGTGAAAAATTGTTGCAACCTGGCAAGAAAAGTCTCCTGCCCGCCTAGCAATATCTAGACCTTTTTGCCCCACTTCAATCGCTTTCAAACATTCGCCGCGGATCCAGTGGAAATTAGAAAGATAATTTAAGACATTGGAAAGTCGGGCATCATCATCAATTTGTTTCGCCAGCAGTTCAGCATCGCGCATCCGCTTCACCCATTCTTCATGCCGTGCTTGGGGGAAAAGCGCAGCACGAAGGTTGAGACTTAGGTCAATTTCTTTCTCAATCCATTTCCTTGTTCGGGGAAGATTATGAAGTGCCTTAAGCGCTGCTTCAAAATACTTTTGGGCTTCTTCGTAAGCAGACAGGGAAAAAGTCTTCAGACCAGCCTCTCGGTTGTATCTGTATGCACGTTGCCAATCTTCTCCTTGCAAACTGTGGTAGGCGAACAATTCATAGTAATCTCCATGACTTTTAGGATAGAGGTCTTCTACCGCTATTACTATTTTTTCGTGAATCTGCTTTCTTGCCTTTAAAAGCAAGGTGTTATAGGCTACCTCCCGAGTCAAGGCATGCTTAAAGACGTATACTGACTGTGGAAATATTCCTCTCTCATATAGAAGTTCTGAGTCTTTCAAAATCGAGAGGTAGGATAGTAATTCTTGTTCCGGAAATGCCATGAGCCGCTTTATTATCTCGTAGCTGAATTCCCTCTCGATTACCGACCCAGTTTGAAGCACTTCTTTGGCGCCATCAGGTAGTGAGTCAACCTTGGCCATGATCACATCTTGGATTGTGGATGGAATCGTCAAGCTCTCTATGCCTTTTGCTAAACTGTATTTACCGTCTTCCCTCTCAATGATCTTCATGTCTTTAAGGGATCTGGTAAACTCTTCAATGAAAAAAGGAACCCCTTCTGTCTTCTCTAAGATCAACTCTTCAAGATCTCTATCGATATCCTCTGTGCCCAAAAGGTGAGATACCATAGTAAGACTTTCTTGATTGGAAAGTCGGTTCAGGTTTACTTGACCGTGGTACGATCTTCCGCCCCAGGTGTGTACAAACTCAGGCCGATAGGTAAATATCAGAAAGACCCGTACCCCTGATATGCTATCCAAAAGATATTTAAAGCGCTCCTCGGAACTTTTATCAATCCAATGAAGATCCTCAACGGCTATAATCATGGGCCGGAGCTCCGAGCCCTTAAAGACGTTTCGATTTAGTGTCTCTATGATCCTGTCTTTCCTCGCCTCAGGGCTCATCGGGATTTTATCAATACCGCTATCCTTTACTGACAGAAGCTCCAGAAGGTAAGGTAGTGTCGAGGCTTCATCTACTCCTATT
>MAVP01000208.1 GCA_001751075.1 Desulfobacterales bacterium S7086C20
AGGAACCAGACACTCTTTATGCTTTTGATTGATACCGGACTCAGGATAAGTGAACTTGTTAATCTGAAGATGGACGATGTTCATATGGATGAGGGATACCTTAAGGTGATGGGTAAAGGTAAAAAGGAGCGTATTGTGCCTTTTGGGAATAATGCTCAAAGGGCCTTGCAGCGCTACTTGTTCCGTTTCAGGCCTAAACCGAATAATCCTGTTACTAATAATGTATTCCTATCTATTAGTAGCCAACCATTGACCGAGAATAGTATGAAGCTGATGTTTACCAGGCTGTCTCAGAGATCGGGAGTTTGCAGGCTTCATGCTCACCTTTGTAGACATACTTTCGCTACAAGGTTTTTGATTAATGGTGGTGACGTATTTAGTCTTCAGCAGATACTGGGGCACTCCACACTAGAAATGGTGAGGCACTATGTAAACCTTGCGTCAAGCCATATAGCGATACAGCATCAAAAGTATTCGCCATTGGACCGCCTGAATTTGCGGAAAGCATGAGATGTAGACAAATAAGCTGGAGTCCCCGAGCAATTCGGGGACTCCAGCGCTGCACAAATTGGCTGATTGTGGCATTACCAGTCCAGTTAAGTAAATCACGTCGACCCATTTTTTCGATATACATGGTAAAATATCACTGATAGAAGGAACCGGGCTTATAAGATTGGCTTCTATGCACTGAGGAGGCTTTTCGCCAAAGATTTGAATTGTTCAGTTATTAAGAATCATCTTGTGTGTTCAGATTCAGGGGAGGAATGAGTTGTTACTCGAATTGAGAGTCAAGAATATTGGTATTATAGAGGATATCGATTGGAGATTACGTAACGGACTGAATGTTATTACCGGAGAGACCGGAACCGGGAAGTCTCTGGTGATTGATGCTGTGGAGTTATTACTCACCGGGAAGGCAGATGAGGAAATCATCCGCTATGGAGCCGAAGAAGCTCAAATCGAAGGAATTTTTACTCTTCCCAAAAAGGAAGATTCACCACTACTTAGAGAGCTACTGGCACAGAAAGGGCTTGCGGCTGATGAAGAGACTTTGGTTATAGATTGCGAACTTCGCAGGAAAGGCCCCAGTATTGTTCGAGTAAATGGGCATGCAGTCCCGAAGGTGCTACTACGTCAAATCGGGCGCTTATTAGTCGATATCCATGGTCAAAGTGAACATTTATCTCTTCTTGATACGAAGTCTCATCTTGATTTTCTAGATTCGTATGCACATACGCTTAATCTGCGGAGTGACTTCAGTATTAAAGATGCTGAGTTCTATAAGGCAGAACAGGAGCTCAAAGCGCTCGAGAAAGAGGAAAAAGACCACGCACGCCGCGAGGAGTTCCTGCGCTTTCAGCTGGAGGAGATAAGTCGTGCCCAGCTGCGCGCAGGGGAGGAAGAAAAACTCGAAAGAGAAAAAAATATCCTCACCTCCGCTGAGAAGCTAAAGGCACTTTCTCATGAGGCCTATCAGGCACTATATGAGGAGGATGTCTCAGGACACTCAGTCACAGCACTGGATAAGCTGAATGAAGCCCTTCAGCCGATGAAAAAACTCGTTGAACTGGACCCTACTCTCAGACAGCAGACGGACCTTCTGGATGAGACCATACATGGTCTTACGGAGGCATCACGAGATATTCGCGTCTACTGCGACAGTCTCGAGTATGACCCGAACCGCCTCGAAGAAATAGAATCACGACTGGAACTCATTAGAAACTTAAAAAGGAAATACGGGCAAACCATCAGTGAGATTCTTGATTACGTGGTAAAGGCAGAAAGAGAACTGGACATGGTTTGCCATTCTTCCGAAAGATGTACGCAACTTGAGGAATTATGCACTTGTCTCAAGCAGGAAATGGGCCGAATCGCTTGCCAGCTTTCAAGTGAACGCTCCCAAGCAGCGCAGCAGTTAATGACTGATGTCAAGAAAGAACTTCATGATTTGAACATGCTCCAGGTTGAATTTGACGTGGTAATAGGTCAAAAGCAAGATAAGGAAGGAATTCCCTTCCCCAATGGAGAGAGTTATGCCTTCAACAATATGGGGGCTGATACCGTAGAGTTCATGGTCTCAACTAATCCTGGAGAACCCCTTAAACCCTTGGCTAGAATTGCCTCAACTGGAGAAGTTTCACGTTTCACTCTAGCATTAAAGGGGGCGCTATCTGAAGCCGACAACATTCCGGTGCTTATATTCGACGAAATTGACATTGGTGTTGGGGGCAGGAGTGGAGAAATAATAGGTAAGAAGCTCTGGATCCTGGCCCGGAACCGTCAGGTCATTTGCGTTACGCATCTTCCCCAAATCGCTGCCTTCGCCGATGCACACTTTAGTGTTCACAAAGAGGTCCCCGAGGCTCGAACTTTAAGCATACTTGAGAACCTTGAACACGATTCTCGGATTAAGGAACTTGCTATTATGCTTTCTGGCCCTCAATATACTGAAACTTCATTAAAGAACGCTCGCGAGCTTATGCAAAAAGCAGAAACATGGAAAGAACTCCACCGCAAAGGGGATTGATCGCTCATTTTGCATCCTCTTCTCACCCAGAGGCAGCACATTTGTTTTGAAACAAAAAACGATTGACGGCATCCGGAGGTCATAGTAGATCATTGCCGGGAGCAAGTGGCAGAGGACGGGATAGCGAACTGTTACCCGTTCTTACCATATGCTCACCTTGGAAGCCTAGAGAAAATGTCTGGTAAAGGTGAAGTGTCATTACTATGCTGGACTGGACGAGACCAAACTATTGAAAGAAGAGATAACTTTTGGTATAATCACTACGGGTTTGGAACCGGGGACGTACGCTGGATAGAATCCCATATTGGTGCCAAGGTTGATCAGCGATTAATGGAGAGGGTTTTCATACCACTGCTCTCACGGGAACAGTGGTAGCACATATCGTACCAGCAGTTTTAGATTATGAAGAACAATAAAACCTATTGAGTGTCCTGTCCATCAGAGAGGCCCGAGTAAGGGCTTTCTTGCTGTTAGGCGTGGCTGTATTAACCGGAGGAACATTGTAATGCCTATGGATATAGATTTATCGCTTTTGGCCCCAGTCTTACAAAAACATGAGGGTCGGGGAGATGCTCTGATTACTATACTACAGGAGATTCAGGAAGTGTACTCCTACCTACCTGAAGAGGCTCTGAACCGTTTGAGCCGTGAAGCCAGGATTCCAATGAGCCGGATTTACGCGGTGGTAACATTCTACACCCAGTTCTATCTTAAGCCACGAGGCCGCAACATAATACGTGTCTGCCGCGGGACGGCCTGCCATGTGAGAGGAGGCTCCCTCATCCTGGATGCAGTGGAACGCGAATTGGGGATTACAGATGGGGAGACCACACCTGACCTGGAATATAGCCTGGAAACAGTCGCCTGTATCGGGGCCTGTGCCCTGGCTCCTGCTATGGTAGTCAATGAGAATACCTACGGCAAGATGACCCCCAGTGAGGCAGCGAAAATCGTAAGTCGCAAAGAAAAGAAGGAGCAAAAGGTTGAGTAAACAAGAGCCAGCCGCCCCGACCAATGGGACACAGGTAGTTATCGTCTGCCAGGGATTAGGTTGTCAGTCCCAAGGGTCGGCTCAAATACAAGCGGCGCTGGATTCGGAGATGAAGCGGTTAGGGTTAGGGGAAACCACCCAGGTCAAGCTTGCCGGAT
>MAVP01000209.1 GCA_001751075.1 Desulfobacterales bacterium S7086C20
CACTTGTCGCATAAAAAATGGCGATTCTGTCTTGGATCTGCCTGCTTGTAATGCCCTCCTTTCACATTGATTGCCTTTCCGTTGATAAGAGCGTCCGCTACAATCTTGCGAGCCTTTTCCACAATACGCCCGAAGGTTGCCCTTGAAACCCCCATCTTTTCTCCTGCCTGTTCGTGAGACAAGTTGTGCAAATCGGCAAGTCTTAAGGCCTCAAGTTCATCTATCGTCAATTGGATTTCCTGCAAATCGACCATAGGTATCCCGCGAGGTTTGAAATAACTGGCCTGCGTATCAATATCCACCATCCGCTCTTTTCGAGGCCGAACCATATTATCACCATTATGAGCATATGCCAATAACTAACAATAGGTATCCTTCTTCACGTTGTCAAGCTGTTTTTCGTGTCGAGTGGTTTGTCATAAGGGCTTGTCTTAAATGACTCTTTTGGTTATTGTAATGCCATTCATTTCAAGGTAGTGTAAAAATGACATGAAAACATGAGAAAAACCAGGAGTTTACCCATGTCTAGCCGAGCTTTGATAATAGTTGACATGCTCAACGATTTTGTCCATGAAGATGGTGTCCTTTACTGCGGGCAAGGGGCCAGGGAGATCATTCCTTTTATCGCCCAGCGCCTAAAGGAATACCACAAGAGTGGAGATCTCGTCAGCTATCTACAAGACTCGCATGTAGAGGGTGATAAGGAGTTTGAAAGATTCCCCGCCCATAGCATAATCGGAACATGGGGACACGAGATAATTTGCGAACTTACCCCGGAGGAAAAGGACATTGTTTTTCAAAAAAGACGCTTTAGCGGCTTTTTTGAGACCGGGCTCGGGGACCTATTGGTAAAGCACAACATCAAGGATGTGGAAGTAGTGGGGGTTTGTACAAATATTTGCGTTA
Source organism: Desulfobacterales bacterium S7086C20 (assembly GCA_001751075.1). GTDB lineage: Bacteria > Desulfobacterota > Desulfobacteria > Desulfobacterales. Next base: position 907 of record MAVP01000209.1, read on the forward strand.
TGGATACCGTAGGGGGTCTGGCAAATAGGGATTATAATGTTGTTGTACCTAGGGCAGGGGTTGCCGATTTTGATCCGGAGTTTCACGAGTTTGCTCTCAAACGTATGGAAAAGATCTATGGCGCCGGGATAGCATAAATATCCACGCCGAAAGGATATGGTCTCTTACACCAAAATGAAGGATTCTAACTCCAAACAAGTCCCAATTAAGTCATTAACTCCGGAGGTTAAAGGATTAATGGCACTTTCAGGAAAGGAAGCGCTTGATGTAATCCTTGAGTCGTTAACCCCGGCTCACCTTATCCAGTCGCTGGCCGAAGAGGATCTATATTGGCTTGTTCAAGACATTGGTCCGGAAGATGCCCTTTTTATTTTATCCCGTGCCACTAACGAACAATGGCAATATCTGCTGGACTTGGAACTGTGGCATAAAGATCGGCTGGAAGGTAACTCTGTAAACAGGTGGATGCGGCTCTTGTTAAAGGCAGACCCGGAAAGATTTTTGATCTGGGGCTTAAAAGAGCATTCCGAACTTATTAAACTCCATCTCTTCAAAAACATCGATGTGAAAATAAGAGAAGAAGATGAATCCCCCTCCGATTTTGGTGATGATTACTTCTCCCTTGATGATGTGTTTTATATACGCATCGAGGAAAGATATTATCAAACTATAAAAGCGTTCCTTGAACGACTTGCAGGACATGATTTGGACAAGTTTCATCAGATTCTACTCGAAATGCCTGGAGTTTTGCCGGCCGAGACAGAAGAAGATGCATACAGGTTCCGAAACGTGCGATTGGCAGAAAAGGGGTTCTTGCCTTTTGAAGAGGCTGTTGGGATTTATCAACACTTGAGTGCCGAAATGCTTCTAGAAAGAGAGCCCGGTATCCAAACAGCCTTACGTGAACTACATATTGACAATCTCGTACCTGTTTCTATGTCATTGCTTATTGAGGATCTAAGCCTTTTTCACAAAGGCTTAGCAAGTATAGAAGACAACTATACCGCAGAACGGCTTCAGAGGGAGTTTGCGGCCATGTGCAATCAAATTATTTCTGCGGACAACCTCAAAGCAAGAGAAAAAGAAGATCTTGTCTCTGTTGTCGGAAAGGCCTGTGGCTATTTGGACATTGGGCTGGAAAGAATCACTCACGGTGAGTTGCACAGGATAGTATCGTTTCTTGACAAATTTCCCCTTAATCAAATCTTCCGCGTTGGTTATGGCGCCGCCCTAGAGCTGAAATGGAAGGCGGAAAGATGGATCAAGAAAAGCTGGTTTGTTATGCAGGGGCTTGATACGCAATTCTGGGAAGACGAATGGGGGGGGATGTTGGATGGTTTGCTCATGAAACGACCTCTCTTTTACACAAGTTTTTCAGATGCCGGCAAACTATATCGTGAGTTCAAAAACTTAAAAGAAATCACACATTGTGGCAAGGGCCTTGATCAGATCATTGCCTTTGATCAACTCTTGTCTCTAGTATTCGCGCGAGCGGGTTTTTTATATCCAACAGAGGCTTATCACGCCGCAAATTGTAAGAATCTTCTGCTCACCTATTGGTCGCTCCATTATCTGGGCCTGGAGAAGGGCTCAGGTCTATTGGACATGGATCAACTCAAAATCTTTTTTGAACATCTGTGGACATCAGGTGAAAAATCATTTCGGGTGAAAAAAGAGATGAAAGGCTCCTGCCTGGATTGGCTTGTCGCACGCTCAGGACTTACGAGCAGTGAAGTGCAAGACCTTGTGGGCGCCATCCTTGATGCCATATTTGAAGAGCTTGAAAAGGAGTATGGATCAGTATCCGTAGGTAGCCTCGATCCGAGATACGTAAGGCACTTTCTGGTTGCCCCGTAGTTCCAAGGGATGTTATTACATGCTTGGCATTGTGTGATTGCCAAGGGGACAAAAAGAGGAGGAAAGAAATGGCCGTCAAAGTGCTAATTAAGCGATCTGTGCCGGAGGATATGGCAAAAGACTTGTTTCCACTCTTCACTGAAATGCGAGTCCGTGCTACGGACCAACCGGGTTACATTTCCGGTGAGACGCTAAGAAGGCTTGACAAGCCTGGCGAATCTCTGGTTATTAGCACGTGGAGATCCATTGAGGCATGGAAAAGATGGAAAGATAGTCCGGAAAGGCATGAAGTCCAAGGCAAGATAGACTCCCTGTTAGGAGCGGTGACAGAGTTTGAGGTTTATGATTATGGGTTCGAGGACAGCCTCCCAGGTTGAATGAAGAACTTGGCGAGGTGGTGAAGATTTTTTGATTACAAAAACACAATAGGCTAATCGCTGTGCGATTAGCCTAAGGCAGGAGGAAAGCGAATGAAGAAATTTCTTCATCACGCTTTTGTTCTTTTTAGTGAGCAACAATAGTGCCAAGATCTCATGTTCGAGATAAGATTTCATCGCGAACAATAATTTGGATGAGGAGTGAATGTCTAAGATGCCAATTTCTTTGTCAATAAGTCTAACTTGCTTTTTTCGGCATTGTGAAAAAAACGAACCAACATCCACTCTACAAGGGATAATCCCGACACTTTAACAAGCCCATGTTTGTACAAATATTTGTACGGCCCAAGGAAAAATGGTCTTCAAGTGCCTGATTTATGGTCTAATCATAGCGAGTGCCAACTTTTTGAACGTATCACAAGAGATTGTGCTTTTTGAGACGATAGTGCAGATTGTTCCGAGGTATGCCAAGAAGGTTGGCTGCTTGGGCCTGTATGTTGTTTGACAGGGCAAGCGCCTTTTCGAT
>MAVP01000210.1 GCA_001751075.1 Desulfobacterales bacterium S7086C20
AAGAGATATCGGTGAATTCGGTTTTATCAAAAAAATCAGCCGGGGTTGTTTAATTCGTCCTCAAGACGTTATTAAAGCAATCGGCGATGATGCCGCTGCCTTTATTCCGGCGCCCGGCCAAGTCATTCTTGTGACAACGGATTTGCTTGTTGAGCGGATCCATTTTCTGAGAGATGCAACTTCCGGATTTAACTTGGGCTATAAAGCGCTATCCGTCAACCTGAGCGATATTGCCGCAATGGGTGGAATTGCTCGTGAAGCATTCATCAGTATTGCTGTTCCCGAAAACTGTCCCATAGAATATCTAGAGGATCTATATAATGGAATTAAAACACTGGCCGCTGAATTTGACGTTAATCTTCTTGGCGGTGACACGACCCGTTCAAAAGCTGATTTAATCATAAATATCTCGGTTGTCGGATATGCATTTGAAAAAGAAATATTGTACCGCAATACTGCACAGCATGGCGATATAATTTGTACATCCGGTTTTTTAGGAGACAGCAGGGCCGGACTGTACCTGATAATAAATGATATCAAAGCTGATTCCAACGAATTGAAAGCACTGCTTAATGCCCATGTCATACCAAAACCGTATCTTCGGGAAGGTCGATTTCTTGCGCTTCAAGACGGCATTCATGCAGTAATTGATGTTAGCGATGGTCTCAGTTCCGATATTGGGCATATCGCCGAGGAGAGCAACGTCGGCATACGTCTGTATTCTGAAAAAATACCCGTCTCCAATAATCTAATAAAGTTTTGTGCCAGGTTTGATTTTGGCCCTGTTGAATATGCCCTCGCTGGTGGTGAAGATTATACCCTGTTGTGTACTATATCACCGGATAAAGCGGATCATGTCGCAGCTAAGTACCTGGAGAGGTTCCGGAACCCGCTTTATCAGATTGGCGAAATAACCGATTCTGGGAAGATGGAACTGATCCTTTCGAACGGTCAGATCAGATTCTTTACGCCTTCAGGCTGGGACCACTTTAAAGCTGTATCTGTGCTGGCCTGAAGCCGTCCCCTCTCCATGTCAACCCGGCTCAACAGGATCATCCCCACCACAAAAAACAGGACCAATGAAACAATGGCGTTTCGCGGGTTTTCAGAAAGGTCCGTAACCAGCCCAAAGATCAGGGGGCCGAATATAGAGGCGAACTTTGAGCTGATGGCAAAAAACCCAAAGAACTCTGCTGCCCTATCCTTTGGAATCAACTGCCCGTAAAGGGATCGGCTGATGGCTTGACTACCACCCAATATCAGACCCACAAACCCACCGAGTATCCAGAATTCTAAAGCGCTTCTCAGGAAATAGGCGTATGTCACAATACCGACCCACAACACCAATGTGACCATGATGGCGCCTTTGGCCCGGATGCGTTGAGCCAACCTTGCAAACACAAGAGCCCCTGGCAGTGCGATTAGCTGTGTCATCAGAAGGGTGCCGATCAGGGTACCCATGTCAAGGCCAAGAGCGGTCTTGCCAAAGATGGCTGCCATCATAATCACCGTTTGAATGCCATCATTATAAATAAGGAAGGCGACAAGAAACCACAGCAGATCCCGATATTTTCGAAAACAGCGTAGTGTCCTGAAAAAGCGAGCAAAGCCGTACCCAAGATAAGAGAAGCCCTCTGGCTTATCATGCGAACGTCTTGTCTCCGGCACCCAAAGAAAAAGCGGCACAGCAAAAAGCCCCCACCAGATCCCCACAGAGGCAAGACATATGCGAATGCTCATCGACTTGTCCGGTATTCCAAAAACATCATGATAAGTAATCATCAGCACGTGCAGGGCCAGCAAAAGTCCTCCACCAGCGTATCCAAAGGCATAGCCCTTGCCCGAAACCCAGTCTATTTCCTCTCTAACGGCCACCTCAGGCAAAAAAGCATTATAAAAGGGCATGCTACCGGCAAATCCTATGTTGCCTGCCACAAAGAGGATAAGGCAAAACGACCAGTCCCCTTCTTGAACCAAATACAGAAATAATGTGAAGAAAGCCCCAGCGTATGTGAAGCCGAAAAGGAATTTTTTCTTGGAACCCGAAAAATCAGCCAATGCTCCAAGGACCGGCGCGCACAGGGCTGTCAAAAGCACTGAAAAGGAGATGCCGTACGCCCAGAGCCCGCTTGCCGATGTTGCCAAGCTCAATGGGCCACATCGTAATGTGACGCCGCCCTCAGGCACGAGTGAGGCAAAATAGACTGGAAGGATAGCTGCCAGCACACTCGTGGCAAAGGCCGAGTTGGCCCAGTCATACATACACCAACTGAAGATTACCCGTTTTCTTGGTGGACTCATCTACGGCTCCGTGATATCCCAATAACCGGTGACTAACAACCAATGCCCAAGGAACTGACACATATCCTGATAGCTCAAGATGTCTTGACCCGGGTGAAAGAATCCGGGCAAAAGCTGTTGACCCAGGTGCTTGAAAAAAACATGCGGGCCTTTTGTCTCGGAGCAATACTGCCTGATGCCTTCGCTTACGATATAGCTCCCTTTCGAAAAATCCCAAAAGAAGACTACGTCAAGATCTCTCAGGCCCTTCACTCGAGAAAGACCGGCAAAAATGACGAAACGGCCTTAGGCTTATTTGATGCCATTAAGGCCAGCCCTTACAGATGGCCCCTGAAACTGGCATTTGCCGCAGGCGTTGTAACACATACGGTCAGCGATCGTATTATTCACGGAGTTATCGACTATTACACGACGAGGTGGAATCAAAAAGGCACCCCTGCCGTAGCAACGCACCGACAGTTTGAGACGCTGATCGATATGGCCCTGTTGCGGGAGCTTGACCTCCATCCCAGATGCTTTCAATTGGAAAGTATGGTGAGCGTAGATCGCCCCACGGAGGATTTCTTGTTCCTCTTTTATCTCACACATTTGATGGAAGATACCTGCCCCCTGCCCTCTTGTCTTTTAGGCGCTCTCAGGAGGGCTCACAGACAACAAGGTCTTTTCATGAAACTATTTACCATGAGAGCCTTATACCACATTGTGAATCTGTCTGACAGGCTTGTTGGAGGTCGCATGGAGGCATGGTCCAGTTTGTTCTACCCCGAAATGGTTCGAATCGAGAGCTTTCCGATTATGGACAGGCTTGATTTGAGCGCCCTGACTGATGGCGGGGCTTTTTCCGGAACCGTACAAGCGCTTGTAGAAGGAGTTGCTTCCGACGCGCTTGAATACGTTAATGTTGGGGTGAGACAATTCACCGAGGTAAATTCAGATTCAAAGTGCACCACTTAGGTTAATAGGGTGAATTCAATTTGCAAGTTTACTACCAATGGCGCCGTATTTCGGTATTTCTGCAACGAGGCGCATTTTTCTTTTCTTGCAGCAAGGATATAAAGCGTTATGGCGATGGTAGGAATTGCAGCCGCAGGCAGATTGCCTGAGACTGCAATATAATATGGGTGAGTGATGAGGTGATCTGATACACGATCTCACGCGCCCACTACTGGAAGTGTCACAATAAAGGTCGCCCCCGGATCTTTGCCTTCTGCTCTGGTTTGGCTCTTGACTTGAATATCCCCTCCAAACTTTTTCACAATCCCGTAGCTCACAGAAAGGCCCAGACCCGTCCCTTCACCTACCTTCCTGGTGGTAAAGAATGGTTCAAATATTCTGTCCGTCTGCTCTGGGGATATGCCA
>MAVP01000211.1 GCA_001751075.1 Desulfobacterales bacterium S7086C20
GTCTCAAAAGACCCTCCCACCATGCTTGCCTGCCCGGTCAATTTTCCACAGGATCAGGCGGAGCTCACGGAAACCGAGGAGTTGTGCGCCCGGTTGAAAAGTGAAATGACGGCCATGCGTCCATGGTATGAAATGGCCGTAAAAAAGAGAGGGCGAACGACCGTGGGTGTAAGCGGGATGGACCCGGACAAGATCCCTGACTTTATCTGTTCTTTTCTTGAGGGGGATGTTTCGGAACCACCCCGAAAGGATATCTCTCTCCCCTATGTCCTCAATTTAGCAATAGATGACTTGAAGGCATATTATTTCGAGGGGATTACATCCCAGCCGGGACAGGAAGCGCCATCCAGCAAGGCCCTTTCGGACTGGTTCTGGGGGGAGACCACGGCCGCCAAGGTGCTTTTCAGGATTAAGGATGTCTGCAAAAAAAGCGAAAACGGCCTTATGAAGATTGTGGGCAAAGTCCTCATCGTCCCCGTAGATCAGGGCCACAGGAACAAGCAGCAATAAATATGCCCGTGGGCAATGGCCGAGGTTTTTGCGGGCAAGGTTCAAGACCTTATAAGTGTTTGTTCCGGCTTTAAACAGATCTATTAACAATAGGCAGGAGTTATTCAACATAGTCCTACAAGTTTCATTAGAGCATTAAACATAGTCAACAGAATCGTTTAGCTCTCCAAGTCCCAGCCAGTCATGAGGGTTTCTCTAAGGCATTAAAACCTGATACCAGAGGCAAGACGAGAACGGTCCCCAATAGCATAATCGCCGCACCGCCCACAAATACTAGTCTAATATGGAGTATGTCCATGATAAAACCTCCTATAATGGGACCAAAAACCATAGCCAAACTATGCCCCATGGTCACAATGGCCATCACCGAGCCCATAGAATCCATTTTACGACCCACAACAACCGACATTGCCATTATGGAAGGGAGTGCAATACCACCCCCTATGCCGGTAAGTGTGCTGCCTGCAAAGAAGACCCATGGCTGTTGCCCACGATAAAAAAAGATCATGGCACATACTGTAATGAGGCCACCTATAAGGATAAAAGGTCTTTTGTTCAATCTGTCCGCCACAAATCCCATGGGCGCCATAAGTACTGCGCTCACAAACACGCTGAGCGTTATGATGAATCCTATCTCCAGGCTTGACATTTTGAACTCAATTTCAGCAAGCAGTGGTGCGAATGCCCAAATCGTTCCAACGCACATTGTATATGTCAGACGAAACAAGAAAAGGCCTAATATGTAGCGGTTACTTAAAAGCCGCCTGTAACGCACAGGAGTCTTGCTTTTAGCAAAGAAAGGCTCTTCCCTCCGTTGGGGAAGGAATACCAAACACAACAGAAATCCCGAAAGGCATACTAATCCCATGGTAAGGAAAGAGGCCTGTATGCTAAAGAGATCTTTCATTATACCCCCTATGATTGGCCCTACACTCAAGCCCCCATAGAGGGACACATTGATCACGCCCATGACTAGGCCTTCCTTGCCCTTAGGTGCAAGCTCGCCCGCATAGGCCTGGGCCACCGGCAAGATCATAGCTGCTGTAATGCCTTGGAAGGAACGGATCAGGATAAGGGAAGACACGTCATTTGAGAACATGTAAGCGACAGATGCCATGCAGTAGGCCAAGAGCCCCAGTGTGATGAACGGTTTTCTGCCTTTCAAATCAGACAGATGTCCAAAATAAGGCAGAAAGAGCGTTCTAGAGAGGGAGAATGCCGCAAAGATGAGTCCAATTTGGAGACCTGTAGCTCCAAGGCTGTGAGCATAGGAAGGAAGCAACGGGACCACAAGGCCTGCGCCCAGCATGGACGAGAAGATTGCAAAAAAAAGGACGCGTAGAACTGTCCAGTTGATCATGGATGCCCTTTAGAGGCTTGTGAGCCAGCAGACTCAGCACAGGCCTAAGATGCAGGGAAATGGATTATTTGAAACGTTTTTTTGTTGAAATAAATTCTACAAGCAAGTACATACTTTTGAGCAAATGCCAACCATCTCTTTCCGGCAAAGTTTCCAAGTGGAGGTCATATAATGGTTCTTTCGTATGAAAAAAAAGAGAAAACTGCCACGATCACCCTAGACCGCCCCGAGGTTATGAATGCAATCAACCTGGATCTCGCCCGGGAACTCTTCGTGGCATGGACTGACTTCGCTGAAGACCCGGAAACAATGGTCCTCATCATCACAGGAAGTGGTGATAAGGCCTTCTGCGTCGGGGCAGATCTAAAAGAGCGAAACCAAATTGGGAAGGATGTTCACGTCTCCTCCTTCTGGGATTCATCTTTTAAAATGCCCATGCGCGACGCCGAGTGTAACAAACCTATTATCGCGGCCATCAATGGTCACTGCCTTGCAGGGGGATTGGAACTTGCCCTTGTCTGCGACATCCGAATTGCATCAGAAAATGCCACATTCGGACAACCTGAAATCAATTGGGGGATATTCCCGGGCATGGGAGCCACCCAGCGTTTGCCAAGAGCTCTCCCTTACAATCTGGCAGCCGAGATCCTTTTCACGGGTGAGCGTATCGACGCCCACAGGGCCTTTGAAATCGGCCTGGTCAATCGCGTGGTTCCCCTCCAGGACTTGATGAGAACAGCTCGATCAATAGCGAGGGACATCAGTGAAAAAGCTCCCCTCGCCCTCAGAGCCGCCAAAGAGGCCCTACTCAGAAGTTATGAACTACCACTTAACCAAGGACTGCGAGTAGAGGGCCTTCTCCGCCGTATCGTCGGAGATACAGAAGATGCCCATGAGGGCATGAAGGCCTTCCAGCAAAAGAGAAAACCCCGGTACCGAGGACAGTGACACTCGGAAGAGTTCCTAAGGCTTAATAGGACGTAGGCCAAGAGTGCAACAAGTGCTGGCCAATTCCTCCTCTCCTCCGGTTATGTTGCATTTCCAGCATACGGATCAGGAAATTGCGGGTTTCTGCTGGATCGATGATTTCGTTCACGCCGAAAATCCCGGCTGCCTCCCAAGGTTCTGTATTTTTAGCCATTTTATCAAATAACTTCTTAAACTTTTCCGGATCATCTCCTTTTTTGATATTGTAGACAACATTGATTCCCGGCTCTGGATCCATGAAGCTTATTTCAGCCGTAGGCCAAGCAACAAAGACATCCGAATACTTTCCCCCACCCATGTTCAAGTAAGCTTGGCCGTAAATCTTGCGGATGACCACCGTCAACTTGGGCACTGTGACGAGCGAGAGCGCATTCATCCAGTTAATGATCTTCCCCGTTATTTTCCTGCGCTCTCCTTCTTTTCCAACCAAAAAGCCAGGTGTATCTACCAGTGTGATAATCGGAATATTGAAAGAATCGCAGAGTACTAAAAAACTTGTGATTTTTTCACAGCAATCGGCATCAAGTGCACCGGCGCCGTGCAAAGGGTTATTTGCGACAAGCCCGATACTTTGGCCATCAAGTCTAGCAAAAGCAGTTATACATGGACGCCCGAATTTTGCTTTCACCTCAAAAAGCTCACCGCCATCAACTATTGCTTTTGCAATCCTTTTAATATCGTAAACTCGATTTCGCTGCTCAGGCAGGTACTCCAGGACATGAGGTAACTCCTTGCCCGAACCTTTTCAAACCTCTACTTGAGATGGAACCTCACCTGATTGAGAGGGGAG
>MAVP01000212.1 GCA_001751075.1 Desulfobacterales bacterium S7086C20
GATTGAATCCATCATTTTAAAGTTCAAACTGCTCAGGTTGAAAACTTGCGCCGGCAATATTTTGCAAGTTACCGATCTAGCGAAACAAAAAAACTGGTCTGCCCTTCAAATTATCCAACACCTTCTTGATCTTGAACTGGAAGCACGGGAGAAAAACAGGATCGCACTGCGATTTAAACAATCAAAACTCTTTGATAAACCAACTATCGACCAATTCGATTTCAATTTCCATCTCTCCCGAAAAAAACAAAAAAATAGAATCATAAACCTTATGGACCTGGAGTTTATTCAACAGAAAAAGGACATCATTTTGATTGGCAACCCCGGCGTGGGTAAGAGCTTCCTGGCCAAATGTATTGCCTATGCTGCAACACAAGCCAGCGTGAAAGTACTCTTTACGACCACTATGGATATGATCAATCATTTGATTGCCGCAGAAGCAGACCATTCTCTATTGAAAAAACTCCACTATTATCAATCACCGGAACTCCTTGCGGTTGACGAGATTGGATATCTTCCGCTGGGTACACAGGGCTCAAATCTATTCTTCCAAGTCATTAGCGCAAGGCATGAAAAAAGCTCTACCATCATAACAACTAACCTTCCTTTTGCTGAATGGGGAAAAATCTTTGATAGCACCACTGTGGCCACAGCGATTGCCGACCGTCTCGTTTATAACTCGGAGGTCCTTATTATGGAGGGAGCAAGTTATCGAAAGAGGACAAAGTAAAATCGACTAAAACAGAGTAAAAAGGTATGTCTTACCCATACCTTTAGTGGGAGTTTTGCGGTTCTTCTTCTGAACCGAGATGCTGAGCTGCGTCTTTTGAAACCGTTGGCTTCATTTTAAATGGTGTGTTTGGCCCTGTTCCAGACCGGTGATACCACTGATATAGCCTTTTTTTCCATAATGAAGTCATTTTTTAGTTGACAGAAGAACTTGAATATGTGAAAAATATACTCAAATGTGCGTAATTTGCACTTGTGAGCAATTATTGAAATCTCTCAATCTAAAGGGCCCCAATGAAAAAAGTCCTACTATCAGAACCAATAGACAACGCCGGGATGATGATTCTGGAAGATAGGGTTGAAGTTGTCATCAGCCCAGACCCTTCGGAGCAGTCCGTGGGGCAGCTGCTCCAAGATGCAGATGGGCTTATTCTCCGCACAGCTACTCAAGTGACCCGGAAGATGATAGAAGATGCAGCCCACCTGAAAGTGATTTCCAGGACAGGTGGTGGCCTCAATAATGTGGATATTGAAGCTGCTACTGATTGTAATGTAGTGGTTTGTGGCGTTAAGGGACCCCAGGATCGTTTTGTTGCAGAACACACCATTGCATTCATGGGGGCATTGGCAAAGCAGTTTTTTTACCTTGACAACGAGACGCGGAGAGGGAGCTTTAAATCGCGGTTTGAATATCGGCCTGTAGGTCTTGCCGGTAAGAGGGTTGGACTTATCGGTTTGGGGAGAATAGGCCGTATTGTGGCTGAGATCTCCATAAAAGGTTTTGGCATGGAGGTATGGGCCTACGACCCATATATTGAACCTAAAGCAGTTGAGGGGACTGATATCGTTTTGTGTGAAGATATGGAAGAAGTGATCAGAACGGCTGATTTTCTTTCCCTTCACGTCCCATTTACCAAAGAAACACAGGGGCTTATGGGCCCGAAACAGTTTGATTTGATGAAACCAACTGCGTTTATAATTAATACGTCACGCGGGGAAATGATTCAGGAAGCGGCTTTAGTGGAGGCACTGAAGAATGAAAGAATTGCAGGGGCAGGCCTGGATGTATTCGAAAAGGAGCCTCCCGATGCGCAGAACCTCCTATTCGGATTGAGTAGCGTAATTGTAAGCCCTCACACTGCGGCCTTGACCAGGGATACGGTTGCCAAACTTGCCGATGGGGCGGCCCAAAATGCTATCAATGTGCTTGGAGGGAATGAACCTTCTTACAGCGCTAACTGGGAGGAAATTCAGGCAAAAGTAGCCCAATAATGGATTTAGATTTATTCATGTTAAGTTATTTAATGTGAGAATAACTAACGCTTAGGAGGATTTAGAAATGGCTGAAGAAATGTGGACATACGCAATGGAGGAGATGTCATATCCTGATGTTCAGGAAATTCTAAAAACGACGGACGTGGTCCTGATTCCTATCGGAAGCCAGGAAAAGCACGGTCCTCATATCCCTCTGGCATGCGATTCGATCGCGACGATCGAGACCACCCAGAGGGCGGCCAAGAAGGCAAAAGTGCCTTATACGCCCATGATTCCTGTGGGATATTCACCTCACCATATGGGAACGGTGAATAATGGCGTTGGATCGTTAACCTTTACCGGTGAGACGCTGAGACGGATTGTATACGAGATCGGGAAAAGCTTGATTTTTCATGGGTTCAATAAACTGATCTATACAAGCCAGCATGCATCTAACACGAAAGTGGTTGATGAAGCGCTTCGCCGCCTCCGATATGAGACGGGATGTTTCTGCGCATGGTATATGACGCCTACGGAACGCAGGACCCAGGTGATCAATGACCTTTTGGAGGAAAAGATTGCGTGGCATTCCGGGGAGATGGAGACCGCACAGTGTATGGCCCATGATGAACGCTGTGTACATATGGAAAGGGCAAAAAAGCATACGGCCCACGCGCCTGAATGGTTGGGGCCTGAGTTCGCGAAAACCGACGGGGTGCCCACGGTGATCTTTCAGGGAACAGAGAACATTTTCATCCCCATGGAACATCATGAATATGTTGAGGATGCCACCATTGGCGATCCGTTCCTGGCCTCCAAGGAAAAAGGCGAGAAGATCTTTGAGAGGGCCTCTGATAACCTTGCAGCTTTTGTAGAGGAAATGAAGAAGGTCAAGGTGGAAATCAAGGATCGAAACTACGACTTCAGGGCGTATTAAGCGGGCAAAGACCCCGGCTTAGTAAAAGTGAACTGAGGAAAATCGTAATGAGACTTAAGGACAAGGTCGCTCTTATCACTGGTGCTTCAGGGGGATTGGGAAAAAACTTTTGTAAGGCTTTTCTCAATGAGGGCGCGAAGGTCTGTGTCACCGATATATCAGAAGAGATAGTGAACAATACGGTAGCAGAACTGAATTCTCCTGGTTCAGCGATAGGTTCTGTAGTCGATGTGTGTCAACGGCGTACTATTCAAGCTGCTGTTTCAACGGCTGTTAAAGAGTTTGGTCACCTGGATATACTTGTTAATGTTGCAGGCGGCGCCCTTCATACCCCACACAAATTTCAGGAGATTGATGAGGCATCCTGGGATAAGGTGGTTGACATTAACCTCAAAGGTACATTCCTCTGTTGTCAGATCGTAGTAGAGCAATTTAGAAAGCAAGGTGGTGGGGGTAAGATCGTTAATATCTCCGCACTGGCAGGCCGATGGTTGGGCTCATTGGCTGGTTGCCATTACACAGCAGCAAAGGCGGGGGTGATCGGACTTACAAGACACCTCGCCCATGAACTGGGGCCTGAGGGTATTTATGTCAATGCCATAGCTCCGACCATTACCTTGGCCAGCCAGCGCACGATAGATTTATGGAATGCCAGATCAGAGGAATATAAGGAAAAGCTTCTTTCT
>MAVP01000213.1 GCA_001751075.1 Desulfobacterales bacterium S7086C20
CTATGAAGGAATTGCTTCTCGCAATTAACCCCTAACCCATAATCACCCCAACCAAAGGAGGAAAGCGCAATGACGAAGGCAGAACTGGCAGAACAAATGGCTAAGGATGCAGGTATCTCAAAGGCAGCGGCAAACACGGCACTTAATTCGTTTCAAAACAACGTCAAGAAGGCCCTTAAGAAGAAAGACGGAAAGGTCACGCTGGTCGGTTTCGGCACATTTACCAAGGTTCGCAGGAAGGCCAGAAACGGCGTAAATCCTGCCACAGGTAAAAAGATCAAGATCAAGGCCCGCAATGCTGTCAAGTTCAAAGCGGGCAAGGCTTTGAAAGACGCTATCTAGAACTTCTGTGATTTGGCAAGGTGGCTCGTTTGGGTTGGGCCACCTCTTTGTCAAGTTCAGGGAGTTGGCTCAGATAACCTAAGAGCCTTTCTTGTTCCCCTTCATTTGGTTTTCCCAGAGGTTCGACAAACAGGCGGCATATGAACAGACTTCACAAAATAGTCCTGTTCCTCATCTTTCTGCTCCTTCCAGCCCTCTCCATCGCCGCCCAACACCGTGTCATCCGAATCGTGGACGGTGATACCATAGTCGTCGACTGCCAAGGCAAACACGAAAAAGTCCGCCTACTCTGCGTCAACACCCCTGAGTCAGTCCATCCAGATAAAAAACATATCCCTCTGGGTAAGGTCGCATCTGAATATACCAAGAAGAGATTGACAGGAAAATATGTTGATCTTGAATTTGAGGGGCCTTTGAGAGGTCGTTATGGACGTCTTCTGGCTTATGTGCTTTTGACGGTCAAAACTTTAACGTGGAGTTGGTCAAGCAAGGCTTGTCTCCCTATTATACCAAGTACGGATTGAGCCAGAAATATGACCAGGAATTCAGGGCAGCTGAAAAATATGCCCGGAAACACAGCTTGAACATTTGGGGAGATCCAGCGCTCGCACAGAAGTATCTGAGGTTGAAATCGAAGTGGGGTCAAAGACTTGACGCAAAGGAAACGGCTGATTTCAAGGAAATGCTGATCTCTGAGATGGTTCAAATCAGAGGCCTTAATCAATGTCCTTGAAAGAAAAGGATTTCTTACCAAACAGGAGTTGCTCGAAGAAATAAAGCGGGTTCATGCAGAACTGCTAAGAGCTGAAACTTGAAGGGGTGATCTTTGATCTTCGTCATATTTGGCACCAAGCCACGTAAGGTCAAGGTGGATGGTGGCCTAAAACGAGAGAAATACTGTCCCAAATGCGGTTGTAGCCAAATCTTCGAAGAAGTTCGCTGGATAAACCACTTCGCCCTGTTCTTCATACCTCTTTTCCCGATCCAGAGGAGCCAGTCGGTTGAGTCAGTGCTGGCTTGCCCAAAATGCCATACATCCTAATTGTAGATGGGCAAAGAAGATCATTCCGGCGAATTTGATTGGATTTGAGAATTAAATACCTACTTATCTCTACCCCCTAAAGGAGCTACTATGAAAAGACTGCTGGTATGTTTTACCGCAGGATTGGTTATCTTTTGCATCAGCTTGTCCGGTTGTTCTAAGAATGAAAGCGTGGAACCAGAAAAAGGAAAGATTGAAAAAATGACAGATCGTGCTGCTGATATGGCCGTGAAAAATATCCTAACCCCCATCAATCAAGCACGGTCAGTCAAAGACGTGGAAGAATCGAGGATGAGGAGCCTTGATGAAACCTTGAAACAGTGAAGACTTCGCTTTTTACACACATATTATTTGGAGATCATAACGGTTGGAGGGAGCTTCGGAGTGTCGCTCTATTGCAGTGATCGATAATCTAGGCGGGTTTTATTTTCTAACGATATTCGGGCAATATCTTGATTGGGGCTGGTTTATAGATAGCATATCGTCCATCTTTGATTTGCCTTGAATCGCGATGTATTGCAGAAAGTGATGATCTGCAAATTTGCTCTTCGAGTAAAGGTGTACAACTGAAATCTTTACGCCTCAATTTCTTGTTTGTTTTTCATTGACAAGAATCCTGTCAAGTTTTTCAAAGATTGGCCGAAAAGTTAGGTAGGATAATGGTCTGACAAACGCACATAATCGAGAGGTTTTAGTCATGAAAGAGGTAAAAGACTTCGAGGATAAGGTTTGGGAACTCATTGCAAACGCCACACAAAATAGAGATCCATCAAGCATACAAGGATTAACTAAAATAGCTGAAGAAATCGAGCAGATCAAGGAACAAGCCAGGAAGATTAGTGCTGCAATTAAGAAACTTAGAGACAAACTTGAAAAACTTGGCGTTTCACCGACCATGCCTGAATCCACGAAGTCGATTTCCTGGAAAGTAAGTCCCGCAGACGTAAGTCAGGGTATTTTATCGATCAAGGAACCAAAAAAAGTCGGACTCATTCCAACTGACGGAACCAAATTCGACGTCCAAACGTCGCTTGGACAAATTTTCAACACGGCCGTAAATCACAAAGAAAACAGGCTCACCGAGGAAGAGAAGATCAAGGAATTCTATCGAGAAGAGCAGATACAACCTGGCGGTGAACTCGTTTGGACTAAGATCGCCCCACTCAAGTACAGTCTCGAAAAGGGTGAGTAGCAAACGCCTCATCCTTAACTGACCCCTTTGACCTCGTCCTAACTCTCAAAAGGCTGTGACACATCTTCGGAGTATTGCAGCTGACCCCATACAGGTTGCTCCTCCGTTTTCAATAACTACCCAACTTCGGAAGACCTAGTTTAAACACCAGGTCCCCTTCAATACACCGTTTGATTCTTGCAACTCCCAAGTGCAAATCCCTGACGCAGGGTAAAGGTAAAGACAAAAACCCTCCTTGTGTTGTGGGCGTGAAACACAGTCGTATAGGGGTTCACAGGCACGTAAAAGGGGGCTAGATGGACGTAGAGAGGCTTAGGAACACGAACATTTCACAGGGCATAGTTGATGGGGAAAGAGAGAGGCTTACTTGTTCTCTTTCATTGGCGTTACCACTTCTATGACAAGAGCTGTCAGACCTCCAATAATGAGAGCGGCTACTATAAAGGAATGAATGATCATACCCTTCTTATCGACACCTGTGGGAGAAACCTAAGGGCTGGCACATGGATGGGGAAAAGGCCGGGGGAGCATGTGCACCAACATTAGGGTTCCTTCGTGTGAAGGCAGGTGGGGAGGTTGCGATGGGTCAACCCCAGGCCAGATGGGATAAACCATAATATGATAATATGACAATTGTATCTCAGAGTTATGAAAGTTGTATCTCGGATTTATGAAAAGAAAGCCCCCGGCGGGGACCAAGCACCAAGGGCTTTATCAAGGAGGATAAAACCATAAGACGATTCTATCCGTGCTTCAATTCACAGCAAGGTGTGTGCCAATATAACTGAAGACAGAGTCTAAACCCTGCCCGTGCTCTTTGACAATTACATACAGATTTCAGATGTAGACCGAAAGGATTTGGGGGCTTACCTCTTTGGCGATGAATTGCAGGTAGCTCTTATTTGGGCAGGACGTGTTTTGTAAAGATATTCGGGCAATATCTTGATTGGGGCTGGTTTATAGATAGCATATCGTCCATCTTTGATTTGCCTTGAATCGCGA
>MAVP01000214.1 GCA_001751075.1 Desulfobacterales bacterium S7086C20
AAATATGTCAATATATTCCTGCGGTTAAAATTTTCGCCTTCCTTGACCTTGGAAAAAACATCTCATTCTTGGACAGCCTCCTGGTTATGAACATGCAGGTGATTGGCCCACAAATTGCTGTATATCTATTGAGATGGGCTAAGAAAACCAGTGGAAGGAAAGCACTATGGCCGATACACAAAAAAGACGTCTGTGGCTCTCACTGTCTCCGTGGGCAATTCTGGGGAGCCTTGTCGTGCTGGCGCCAATCGCCTTTTTTATGGCCGCAAGTAGCATAAACAGGGACAAAGAGAACATGACTCGACTTCTGGTGGAAAAAGGTGCTGCCCTTATCCGCGCCTTTGAGGCAGGAGCCAGGACTGGGATGATGGGTATGGGTTGGAGCGGCATGCAGGTGCAGCGGCTACTTGTAGAAACGGCTCAACAGCCGGATATCGTGTACCTCGTGGTTACTGATAAAAGAGGTAGGGTGGTCGCTCACAGTAATCCAGATCAGATTGGGAAAATCCATCACACAGTAAAAAATGTGGTCCTTATAGAGGAACCGGCACAAGAGAAATGGCAAAGAGTGCAAATGAAAGACGGGACTTCAGCCTTCGAGGTGTATAAGCTGTTTACCCCTATTGGTGGCATATCCGGCGGGAGCCTTGTGCGTAGTCGCGGCATAAGGATACCTAGGCGTGAATCATGGGGAAAGGGTGTTGATCGATCTTCAGGCATAAAGAGTCCGACACTGAAGGACTGGTGCAGCTTTTATTGGAAACTTCCGCAGGGTCAACACCAACCGGTTCATTACATATTTGTCGGCCTCGAAATGGCGCCACTAGAATCGGCCAGAGCCGAAGCGAGACGCAATACACTGGTCATGTCGGCGGGTGTACTTCTCGTTGGATTTGCCGGCATGATCTCCCTTTTTCTCGCCCAGGGTTATAAACTGGCCAGGCGTTCACTGGCCAAGGTCCGCGCCTATTCAGACCAGGTAGTAGGAAATCTTCCCATGGGATTGGTGGCTTCCGATGAAAACGGCCGGATTGCGGCTTTTAACGATACAGCGGAAGCTATTCTGGGAAAGCCGGGCAAAGAGGTGATAGGAGAAACGGTTTCCACTGTTTTACCAAGTGAATTGTGGCAACTTACTGACCATCTCAAAAAGACAGGCACTGTTGTTGAAGAAGATATCGAGTGCCGTACGGGGGTCGACACCGCTGTACCGCTCCGAACAAGTGCGGCGGTTGTTCGGGACGAAGGTGGCTCCTTTTTGGGCTATGTTTTTATTTTCCGCGATTTGACATACGTTCGACGTTTGCAACAAGAGGTTGAAAGGAGCAGACGACTGGCGGCACTGGGACGCCTGGCGGCAGGCGTGGCTCATGAAATCCGCAACCCCTTGAGCTCTATCAAGGGATTTGCCACATATTTTAAGGAAAGGTTAGAGAATAATCCGCACGACCAAGACACAGCAAAGATAATGATTCAGGAGGTGGAGAGGCTGGATCGGGTTATCGGCCAGTTACTAGAGTTCGCTCGTCCCAGCCACCTTAGGACTAAGCCTGTTCGGTTGGCTGACTTGATCCAACATTCCCTAAAACTCATTGAGGGAGACGCCCGCGCAAGGGGGGTGGAGGTAAAAGCAAAAATCTCTTCTGACCTTCCTGAGATCGAGTTGGATGCGGACAGAATGAGTCAGGTATTACTGAACCTTTATCTTAATTCCATACAAGCCATGGATGAGGGAGGAACCATAGAAGTGAAAGCCTCCCGAGACGACATCAAGAAGTATACGAAGATTACTATTTCCGATAACGGAAAAGGTATAGATCCGAAAGACAAAGAGCGGATTTTTGACCCATATTTTACGACCAAGTCGGATGGGACCGGCTTGGGACTCGCCATTGTTCACAAGATCATGGAGGCCCACAGAGGAGACATAGAGGTGGAAAGCAGGCCTGGCCTTGGGACGACCATCACCCTTATCCTCCGTGACGTCGAGGAGGCAAAACAAGATGGCTGAGCTTAAGACAACGAGGAGCATTCTGGTAGTTGATGACGATAGTGGACACCGGGCCATGTTGCGTGCTGTGCTGGGGGGGTGGGGCTATGCAGTCAAAGAAGCTAACGATGGCGCCCAGGCCATCGACAAGGTACACCAGAGCTCCTATGACCTGATCTTGATGGATGTGCGCATGATAGTCTCTGGTCTGGACGCCCTGCCCGACATAAAGCGATTCAATCCTGCAATACCCGTGATAATCATGACGGCCTATTCCTCAGTAGAAACGGCAGTGGAGGCCCTAAAAAAAGGGGCTTATGACTACCTTACTAAACCGCTCGATTTTGACGAACTCCGTCTTGTAATCGACAAGGCCATGGACCACAGCCGATTGAAGGAGGAAAACCGGGTACTGAAAGAGAGCTTGGGAGCCAATTTTGACATGGGTGATATCATTGGTCGGAGCCGGTCCATGGTGGAATTGCTCGAAACCGTGGCATTGGTAGCACCGACTGAGGCTGCAGTTCTGATTACCGGGGAATCGGGGACGGGCAAGGAGCTCATAGCTGGAGCAATCCATTTCAATAGTCCACGCCGGAAAGGACCCTTCATTAAGGTGAACTGTGCTGCTATTACAGAAACTTTGCTGGAATCAGAGCTTTTCGGGCACGAAAAGGGGGCATTCACGGGGGCTGATCGTCGCAGGGAGGGTAGGTTCCGGTTGGCCCATGGCGGAAGTATTTTCCTGGATGAAATTAGTGAGATGTCCGTGGCTATGCAGGCCAAACTACTGCGAGTTCTTCAGGAGAAGGAAATCCAGCGAGTGGGTGGTGAGGATGTCTTGACCGTAGATGTTAGGGTCATAGCGGCTACCAATCGTAACTTAATGGCGGAAATTGACAAGGGCGGTTTCCGTGAGGATCTCTACTATCGCTTAAATGTCGTGGCACTTCCGGTGCCTGCACTTAAGGAACGTCGTGATGACATCCCCCTTTTGGCACAGCATTTTCTGAAAATGTTTGCTGAAAAGAATCGAAAACGGATCAAGGGCTTTACTCCTCAGGCCATGGACGGCATGGTGCGTTACGACTGGCCTGGGAACGTTCGTGAGCTTATGAACGCCATAGAGAGGTGTGTTGTCTTGTCCCGAAGTGAATATGTCTCTGAGATGGATTTGCCACTTTCGCTTCGGGAAGGTGAAACCTCCGTATCAGTTACCCATAAGCCCGAGGATGCACCTGCCGACCTTTCTTTAGATGAAGTGGAAAAGATATCGATTTTAAAAACACTTGAATCAGCACGCGGTAACAAAAGCGAGACTGCTAGAAGGCTCGGTATTACAAGACGCACTCTTCATAAGAAACTTAAAAAATATGGCATGATGTAAACCCTAACGTTGCAACTATAGGGTAAAGAGAAGCGGCAGGGTATGACAAGGGTTGTTTTGAAAGATGAACGTCGAATCACGCCAAGGCGTGAAACATCGAACGTCCAATGTCGAAATTTTTCTAGGCTTCAAATGGTCTTTGGCGCAGATTTAGGTCCGGCACTCCGCGTCCACATTTAGTTACGGTTTTTTCCCGT
>MAVP01000215.1 GCA_001751075.1 Desulfobacterales bacterium S7086C20
CGTCTGATAAGGGCTTTATTTGCACTATTATGTTTAAGCCACTTCTTTCAAAATGGCGATTCAGGCGTACGGTTCCATTGCCTGTCGCTTCGACTTGTTTGCCTGCGAAACTAAGCTCATCGAGAAAGATCGTGCGATTAATGAGTTTCATATTCACATCGATGCGCTTAAAATCAACAGCTTCCATACCAAGGAAGGGTTGAATAAAGTTGATCTTCCCGTTAACTATGGAAAAACTAGCCTTTCCAGAACCCTCTAAGAGGCCCTCTTGGCCGAACTTACATGTTATGGTACCATTCATAGCACCTGAGCACTTTCTTTTCAACTTTTCCTTAAGCATCGGATATTGCCCAAGACGCACACCGGTTATGTGAATGTCTGACTCAAAAGGCCCTTTCAAGCTAAAGGTCTTGGATGTAAAGGTCCCGTGGAGTTTTCCTCCGTAGGCTCCGCAAGCAAATTGAATGATCGGCTTCCTCTGAATTATCGTTAGAATACTGGGTACGAGTAGAACGACGTCGGCTTCAAAGAAGGGGATTTGCGGCTCGGAGTCGTGGCGGAGGTCGGTGTTTTCCAGCTTTAGGCCAAAAGGCAGGGCAGGGCGAAGACTATCGATCTTCAGAGAAAGTTCCGGGGAAATCTTGGTTATTGAACCTTCCAGGAACTGACGAAGTGTTTCAAAGGGAAAGAAAATGTACAAAAAAAAACAACACATAATTACGGCAAAAAGTGTATAACCAAGCAATTTCTTATATTTCGACACTGTTACTTGTCCCTATACCGGTTGAACCGTGGAAACCTGTAATGTTGCATCTACATACCCGGATTGTTCCTTGTGTTTCTTAATAGATAACCTTTTAATGCTCACTACGTTTCTGGGCTCTTCAACCTGATGAAGATACTTAAAAAGTTGGTGCATCGTGATTTGTTCAAACTGCATTTCTACGGATGAAATCTGGTACTGGCCTTTTGTCTGTGACGTAGAAGGCTTTATGTATTTTATGCGATCCTTAAGACCTCCTTGTGTTGCCAGTCTCTCAAGGAGTGAAAAGAGCGTAAAATCTTTTCCCCTGGCTGTAAGCTGCTTTCCGATGCCACCGGAATCCCCTTGCAAAGCTTCGTACTCGGCACCTAGGGCCACAATTTCTTTTAGACGTTGTTGGTCGACTTCGATACTTCTTTGCAATTTCTCTTTACTTGACAAAACAGGAAAAACTACAAGGTTTAAGATTAAAAAAAGCCCGACTAAACAAGCTCCACCACAAACTACAATCTTTTCGCGGCGAGCCAATTTGACATTTATTAGTTTCACTATTATTCCATTATCAACTCAAAGCGAATCCTGTCTGCGCTACGGTCATGTTGGGCGGATGAGATAGAGACTTCGGTGAAGTAATCGGATTCCTTCAGGCCATTCTTGATTTCATCCACAGTATTAAAGGTGTCTGTAAAACCTTTAAGGCGCACCCTTTTTTCATCAACGATGAGCCGGGAAATATCAACACTAGCTTCTTTGGGGATACGCAGTACAATGTCTCTTAGAAGGTCGACGACAGCGTCACGACCTAAAGATTCCGCAGGTAGAAACTTCGATTCCCTAATTTCGCGCAACTTCACTTTTATTTGGTGAACTGGGTCTACAATACGTTTTACGTTCGGCAAGGTTTTCTTAAATATTGCCCTTATTTCATTTTGATAATGTTCATGGTGCTTTTGCAGCACGTAATAACCGGCAAAAAATTTTCCCGATAGCACTACAAGGACAATTAAAGCATAAACCGCAATACGTTTTAGTTCTTTTTTGATTTGTTCATATTTTCTCTCTTTTGCAAATCTGCCAATCCTAAAGTTGAAACTCTCCTTTGCCTTTGTATCTCGAAGGGCTAGGGCTAGGGCCGTATTCATCAATGAAGGATTCCAGTTTGCCGAAACGTTTTCTGCCATTTCAAGGCCTGTGAGTTTCGCCAGGTCAAACAATTCTACGGGTAATTCAAGAAAATCGCTGAGCATTGCCGGAAGACCAGGATATAGTGCTCCGCCTCCTGTCAAGAAAACCTTTTTCGGGGCAGCCTCTTTCATTACTTCATACCGGAAGGCATGAAGGGTGTTTTGGATTTGTTGGCAGAAAGCCTTAACCCCTGGTTTAATCACCTCGGCAAATTGTTGTGTCTTAGCACCATATTTCAGTGCTTCCGCCTCTTTACGAGAAATTTCTTTGGCCTTTGAAATGGCTCTAGTCATCGAGTGACCGCCAAATGGAAATGCCCTGACTAAAATGATGCTACCTTGCATAAACAACACAAGAGAACTCGTATCTGAGCCAATGTCAATAAAGAGGGCATCATTGCCTTCGTTGTTTTGGCTGGCAAATTGAACGGCCGTTGGCGCACCACTGATATCGACTACTTCCGGATCGAGGTTGTGGGTGGAAAGATGATTCAAATATTGCTCAAGGGTTTCCGCCCGGATAGACGCGGATAAGATTCTACTTTTCCCGGAGTGATTTGTTATAGTGTAGTCAGTTGTGATCGTATCCACAGAAAAGGGGAGCATTGGTTCAAGCTCAAAACCGATTGTTTGCGCAATCTTCTTCTTGTCTTTAAACGGCAACTGAAGATTGTGGAAAGAGACATGATCCGGTTGAAAAGACGAGATACAGATATTTCCCTGAAATGAAATCTTCTCAGATAGGGCCTTTAACCCCCCCTCAATCCCTTCATCCTGAGCAATCAAAACTTGATCACAGGCGACAAGCTGGTATCCCTTCATTCCACCAGTTACCTGAATCGCCTTGATGGAAGAGCTTGCTATGTCGAGTCCTAGAATGGTATCAGGCATAATCTGTTCATTAACACGATTTATGTGGCCAATTCAATAGTTAAACTTCAAGCATAAGCCGACCTATGCAGTATGGACATCAGAGGCGACAGGTATTATTCGACCTGCCAGGAAAGTATCCGAAAGTCCAGCTCACCTTCCATTTTTGATTTTGTCTCATCTCGTCGCTCTACTATTGCTGTAACCCGCTTTTTTAAATCGCCAAAGCTTCCTGTTGAGACAATGCGGAAAAGGCTGCTTTGCGTCGTGATCAGTGCTTCTGGAATCTTTATATCAACGTGAGCATCCTTGTCGTACCATGTGGTCGATTTAAGCGCGGCGCTGTTAACAGCTTGACCACACCTGTAGGCTTTGATTTCTGCAGCCATATCCTCGGTCATTTCCTCATGTAAAGACATGAGTACCTCAAGAGATGCGGTGTTTATATTGATTTTTCCGTCATTAGTGACAAAAACGGTTAGATTTTCTATTATGCTATCAAAACGATCGGTTTTGCCGGAATTTCCCATTTCTTCAGGATTGGTTTCATCAGGCTCTGTTAAATCAGACAAATCTTCAGGGCTGAATCCCTCTATTAACCTCAATTCGCGAAGCGAATACAAAGGCCTGTTCTTGCTACTATCTTCCGAATAATCCCAACCACTCTCACCACGGTTTTTATCATCGGCATCGATCCAATTAAGTATTGCATACACTGTAGCAAATTTACCTGTACCGCCTATATCCTC
>MAVP01000216.1 GCA_001751075.1 Desulfobacterales bacterium S7086C20
TACAAAAGACCTCTTTCCCCCTTCACCCCGGAGTATGGAAAGACTTGGATGGCTGCCGCATATGGGGCAATACCCCTTTCCCCATATAGATTCTTTATCAAGATAGGCGCTTAACTTTTCAGCACAAAGACAAAGAGAAGGTCTAATACTGCTATAAGCGGCAAAGGCAAGGATTTTCTTGTCAATATCAAGCCTTCCTGCAATTTCATCCAAATAGGCATCATCTCCTGCCAATATTTGTGAAAAAAGTGTGGGGGCCTCGAGGGATCCTTTAGCCAGGGCATCTGTAATCTTTGAAGCATTTTGTGCCAAGACCTTGTTTGAATCGGAAGCCAACCGGCAAAACTTCTCAAGCAAGGCCTCCGAGGCCTTAACATCTATGGCAAAATCGGTTGTGTTGATCAGCGGGAATCTCTCTTTTCTCTTTACAGAAAGAAGGTCTTCGGAAATTTCGATAGGATCTAACTCTATATCTTCTTTTGAGGCCTCCTGGGCCAAACAGAGCTTTTCATAAAAATCAAGCAACCCTTCATACGCCGGTCTTGCCACCTTAAGGGCAGCTACAGCCTTTTTGATTTGATCGATATCTATCGTTTCCCTTGTATTCATAGTCTCTCACCCTAAACATCGATTTCATTTTTGTTACGATATAACACAAGAGGGGAGAAGATCAAAGGATCTTCTCCCCTCTGCTCATTACTTAAATGGCTATTGGTTCTACAACACCGCAGTCAAGTCCGTAAGCGGCTTAAAAAGCCTCTTAAGGGCGACTTTGCGAGAAATGTCAAAGGCTGTATTTGAAGCCACGGCAAAGTTATGATACAAGCTCGGCTTTTCTGCAACCAGATAGATGACTCGCACGTAGTCGGCATCCAAAAGCTGTGCCTTTGATTGTGATTTTTTCACAACCGACAAACGCTTCCTCGCCATAGAAAGCATCTCATCACGGTCGCCAAAGTTCATGGCCCCCGTAGGACACGTCTTTACGCAAGCCGGAAGCAACCCGTTTTCCACCCTGTCAATACACATATCGCACTTGGCCAGAGTCCCATCCTTGGCCGCCCTTGGAACATTATAAGGGCATGAATCAACAATCTCCTGGGCATCCAGCTTCTTGGTGTTTGCCGTATAGATTACCGCACCAGTTGCTGAATCCTTGAAGATTGCCTTGCGATCATCGGCCGCCATCTCACATGGCGGTTCGATACAATGGCGGCATTGATCAGGGAAAAACAACCACTTGAGCTTACCACCCGTTACCACCTCTTCAAACCTTACTAGCTTGTAGGTCATAAAGGAGAGATCCGCCGGGTTCTGGTAAGTCCCACGATTTGAAGTCTTTTCTGCAGGCAGGTCGTGCCATTGCTTGCAGGCCACCTGACAACCCCTGCATGCGGTACAAAGTGTTGTGTCAATGAAAAATGATTTACCTGGCATTCAGATCACCTCCTTCTATAGTTTGGCTACATTGACCATAAAGGCCTTGGTTTCAGGGATCCTCGTATTCGGATCACCAGTTGCAGGCGTCAACAGGTTGGCGCTTTCTTCTGTGCCGGTTTGCGGCCAACGCCAGCCAAAACACCACGGGAAACCCACCTGATGCACGGTATTACCGTTAATCTTGAAAGGCTTAAACCGCTTGGTCACAATAGCAGTACACTCCAAAAAGCCGCGTGCCGATGAAGCCAACACACGCTCACCGTTCTTGATTTTTTTAAGCTTTCCCAGCTCCTCGCTCATCTCCACAAATACCTGAGGCTGCATTTCAAGTAGCCAGGGCTGTGGTCGGGTCATAAGACCGGTCTGCCAGTGTTCAGATACCCGGTAGGTGGTTCCAACAAACGGGAACCTCGGATCGCAGGTCTTAAAGGCATCAGCCTCGGTTTCATAGACAGGCGCCACAGGACTCATGCGCTGATCGTTCATCAGGTTCTTTTCAACGGGACACTCGAGAGGTTCGTAGTGCTCCGGGAAAGGACCATCCGCGCGTCCCGGACCATAGATCTGGGCATGCCCGTGCAGGTGCATGATAAAGGCCCACTTGCTTTTGGGGTTCGGTTTTTCCAGGCTCCCCAGTGGCGGCCACCCGCCATCGGGCACATCGCCGATCCATTTCTTCCCGTTCCACTTGATCACCCAGTCCTTCTTATCATAGGGCTGTCCATTGAGATCGACAGAAGCACGGTTGTAAATGATCCTGCGGTTTACAGGCCAACACCACGAGAAGTTTGGATACAGACCAATGTTATTAACCGCATCTTCTTGACTTCTGCGGGCAGCCATATTTCCCTTTTCGGTGTAGCTGTGACAATAGAGCCAGTTTGCCGAAGAGGTGGACCCATCTGCCTGGAGCCATGCAAAGCTTGGAACCAAGGTCCCCTTCTTGCACAGCTTGCCCTTAACGGTGCAGTCTTTCAGGAAGTAGCCGTTTATCTCCTTGGCCACCTTGTGAGGATCATACATACCGTTTGTCAAATAGTCCCACTTGAGGTTCATGATCGGCTCGACGAACGCCCCGCCTTCCTCATAGGCCTCTTTAATCTTATGGCCAAGTTCCATAATGATGTCGCCGTCGGACCTGCTGTTCCCGAGGGGTTTTGGTCCCTGATAACGCCACTGCATCCACCGGCCGCTGTTGGTAATACTTCCTTCCTTTTCCACCGACACACATGCCGGCAGAGAGAAGACCTCGGTCTTGATAGTGGATGGGTTCATCCCCGGTCCTTTCCAGAACGAGGCGGTCTCATTGTCAAAGATATTGACATTGACCATCCAGTCCAAGTTGCCCATGGCCTTGCGGTTCTTGTTGGCATTGGCCAGAGAGCAAGCCAGATTCATGCCCCAGTTGAAAAAGCCCTTGACCTTTTTTTTGTACATGTCGTCAAACATATCCAAAAAAGCGTATGTCTTGCCGGCATCCAGCTTAGGCATCCAGTCATATCCAAAATCATTCCCCTTGGTGGCTTTCTCGCCAAAAAAGGACTTCAACAAACTCACCATATACTTAGGCTCGTTCTGCCACCAGTTGGCGCTGTTGGGGTCCTTGCTCTTGGCCCTTCTTTTAAGGTACTTATCAAGGGAAGGCCATTTGGTGCTTGGATTCGCCAGGTAGCCGGGCCAGATGTGAAAGAGCAGACAATGGTCGGTTGAACCCTGGACATTAGACTCACCGCGCAAGGCGTTAACGCCGCCTCCTGCAACACCAATGTTACCAAGAAGCAACTGGATTATGGCCATTGCCCGGATATTCTGGGTACCTACCGTGTGCTGGGTCCAACCCATGGCATACATGATGGTGGCTGCCTTGCCCGTGACGCCGGTAGCCGTATAGGCCTTATAAACCTTCTTGAGGTCTGCTTCCGGCGTGCCGGTAATCTTTGAGACCTTATCGATGTCATAGCGCTTGTAGTGCTTTTTCAGCAATTGAAACACGCTGTGCCGATCGTCTAAGTCCCTGTCCATCTTCGGAACACCGTTTTTGTCCATCTCAAAAGCCCATTTTGAGTTGTCATACTTGCGAGCCTTCTTGTCATAG
>MAVP01000217.1 GCA_001751075.1 Desulfobacterales bacterium S7086C20
CAGCCATGAAGGCCATCATCACCATGACACCAGGACTCAAGAACTTCTCTTCAACAGGAGCAGCTTTTTCGTGGAGATTCATGGGCGCCTCCTTTTTCTCATGGACCCGTTATTCCTTGAAACTGTGTTTTTTACCATAAAAACCCGTTGCCCACATGATGCCTCCCAGGACTGCGTACAGGCCGATGGGCGCGGCAAAGTACTGGAACAGGCCGTGTTGAATGGCCTCCGTAAGCCTTGGAGGAGCCTTGGTCCCAAGTTCCGGGAAGCCGATTGTTTCAAAGGGTTCAGAGGCAAGGTAGAGCCAAGAAGTCCCTCCCACTTCGTGTTCCCCGTAGATGTGATCCACATATTTGCCGGGGTCATTTTTCATCTTCCAGTGGGCAAGTTCCAAAAGATCCGACCTTTTCCCAAAGGTTATCACCTCTCTCGGACACACCTGGGCGCACGCGGGAAGGCCCCCTTCCTTTTTTATGTACTCAAAGCAAAAGGTGCATTTTCTTACTTCAGGATCGAGGGCGTTAAAATATTCATAGGCCGGGATCTGAAAAGGACAGGCTATCATGCAGTAACGGCAGCCTATGCACTTGGCGGCGTCATAGATGACAGGTCCGTTCGGCTCCTTGGTAAGGGCCCCCACAATGCAGGCTGAGGCGCATGAGGGGTCATTGCAGTGCATGCACTGGAACTTTACAAAGGTTGGGCGCCTGCGCCACGTAAGAGAGCCGATGTTTTTCGGGTAGTACTTGTTAACTATCGTATAGGATGTCTCGTCTGGACGCCTTTCCTTTTCGAGGACAGCCATCTCGTTAAACGATTCCTCCGGCTTGGCGAGATGGTGCCGTTTATTACAGGCTTGCTCGCACTTTCGGCATCCCACGCACAAAGTAGTGTCGATCAGACATCCCACTGCATCCGGAGAAATACTGGGCCCTGTTGATCCATGTGCTTCCTTTGGCTGTACTGTGAGGGCAGTACCCGCGGCTGTTCCTGCCACGGCGGCCCCGGTGGCCCCCATGACTTTGAAAAAACTGCGGCGATTTAGTTTCATGGCATCATCCTCGCTTTTTGGGGTTAACCGCTTTTTTTATGTAATGAAGCAATGAATATACCAAAACTTCCAGAAGCCGGCCTATAAGTAGCATTTCCAATAATAACAACTTGTTATGTTTAGGCCTCCCGCGGGAAGATAAAAAAGGCGTATTAACATGTGTTAACTTTTTCGGAATGATGTTAATATTTGCTAATTTAAGGGGAAGAGGTTTGGCGTTTTCTTCATATTACATTTAACGGGTTATCGGCGTTGTTTACCGTGTACGCTGGAACCCTTTGTTCGGGCAGCCTTGAAGTTGACTCCAGGCAAGTTGTGAAAGTCCTCATCTTGGGTCCATACAACAGCTTCACGGGCTTTGGCTGTTGCATAGATCATGCTATCAGCCATGGGAAGTTTGTGCTTGATGCTGATGAGTGAGGCGCTGAGTGCAATGTCTTCAGTAAGGTCTATAACTCTGCCTTGCCGCATCTGCGCGACAGCTTGGAGGGCCTGCGCTTCGTCGGCCACGATATTGACTTTCTTGAAGACTTCGTAGAGACAGATCGTGGGAACCATGAGATCAGAAATGTTCTCGATAGGCTTAGCGAAGTGGCTTGCGTTAGGTTCCGAAAAGAAGTACTCAATCCATCCTGACGTATCGACGAGATTCATACCCTATCTTCCTTTTCACGTTTGAATGTCGGATCAAGACCTTTGAGGAAACCTCGCATTTTGTGCATTGGCCGCGTACGTACCAGTTCGATACGATCATCGAAACTGATAACCTGGAGTTTCTCACCAGGCTGAATGCGCATTCTGTCACGCACAGACTTGGGGATCACAACTTGATATTTGGGTGATACTGTGACAGCTTCCATATCGATCTCCTTTCTGTAATACTATTATCAGATCGATGATGCTCTGTCAACAGAAATTGAGAGTTTCTGCCTGCCAGAACGGACTAGGTGGGAAGGAGAGATTTAATGCTGATAAATTTTGTCATTATAAAATCTAAAGCAATATGCTTGCCTTCGATTAATCGATGTTGCCTTGATACTTGAGTCAAGCACCGCCTCAATTGCAGTTATGTCACTTGAGGACTATGAAAACCTTGAAGAAACGGCTTATCTCTTACGGTCACCAAAGAACACCAGGCGTTTGATTGAATCTGTCGCCCAACTTTGAAAACGGCAAAGGAACCGAAAAGGAACTTTTAGTCTGAAAATGCAATTCATATCGCTCAGTTGCTCTACCACTACTGATCATTTTCTTTATATTCCGTAATAACTGGAAAGCCCAAGAATACTTCAGGCAAATTCGCGTCCGATTGTTCCTCAGTTATACCCACCACTATGCAGTTGTAAGGGCCCAAAAACGGGCCCAAACCACAATGAACGCTATTAACGCTGTGTTGTTCACCATACGTTTCCCAAAACGCATTTTCTACACCTTCGAATAAAACCTTATCATCATATGGGTCCAAATACTGGCATTTTTGTTTTTGCTCATTTTCAGGCAATGAGCTCCATTCTGTAAAATTCATCATACTCATCCTTTAAATTAATTTTGGTTTATCCGGTTGAACCGTACTTGAAAGAGATTAAAAGAGGGCATCAACGATCGGATAATTCTGTTTGAACCCGCAAAAACTCACTCATAAGTGCGCGTAGGATCGAACCTCGGTCCGTTGTCTGAATAAATAGATTGGATGGCCTCAATTTGCTTCCTTAAGGACGTATTCACACGGTTCGTTCCAACGCGCTCTAATTCGCTCAGACAGTTTGCGGATCCAAACAGAATCAACCGACCGTTTTAACAAAGTACGCTTCAACCGGAAGATCCAGAATTGAGTTCTCGAAAAGTTCGGGTTATACGATTAATCATATAGTCACGATTCAAGAAAAGACGGAAAATGGTGATGTTTTTTTAAGATTGAGTCCACAACCTTGCGGACATCACCAAGGCATCACCTTCCCTTGGGATTCTTGATCGCACACTGACAGCCGCCTTCTTTTTTCTCGGTCATAATCCGTTCCATGATAGCGGACTTGCCGTTTTTTTCAATGTCCTTCACGATGTCGTCTTCAGAATAGTCGAAGCAGTAACAGATTTTTTCACTCATTACTCGTTTCCCTCTCGGTATTTATAAATCTCATTGGTGCAGCAACACACATGATGTGGTCCTTATACAGAAAAGAATGGATTCAGAATAAAATAGACGGCCAGGATTGTGATAACCGCTCCAGCCCCTTTTCTAAACCAGTTCCCCGCATTCTGCCACGTGCTGTTTTCCAGCAGTCCTCTGACAGCAGCGCCGGAACTTCCGGCCACGACAATAGGCAGGCAATGCCCGGTTGCAAACAGCAAGATAAAGAGGATTCCTAGGGCCACCTTCTCCTGAATCGTTATGATTGCCAAAATAGGCGCAATAAAGCCGAATGTACAAGAACCCGAGAGGATTCCATATGCCAACCCCAGTACAAA
>MAVP01000218.1 GCA_001751075.1 Desulfobacterales bacterium S7086C20
CAGACCAATGAACTCGCCAGGGTTTTCGCGAAAAAGACTGGTTTTTCATCGTATTACCTGCCGGCTCCTGCCTTCCCGGTGTCTTTAAAAAATAGGAAACTTTTTGAAAACACGCTTGAATATCAGGAAATATCAAAATTATGGAAAGAACTTGACGTTGTAATCATGGGGATTGGAACCTACCCGTCTGTTCCAGACCAGGCAACGGCAGCCCGATTTGGTAATTTACTCAGAGACAAAAAAGCAGTTGGTATGATTGCTACCTATTACTTTGATAGAGACGGGAATATCATCAAAAGCAAAGATGACATTGTCATTCGAATTCCTTTGGATGACCTCAACCGTGTGGACAAGGTCTTTGTTATCGGTGGTGGCGAAAAGAAGATTAATTCCATTCGTGGTACATTGAAAACCGGTCTGGGCACCCACTTGATTACCGATGATAGAACCGCCCAGTC
The DNA here is from genome assembly GCA_001751075.1 of Desulfobacterales bacterium S7086C20. GTDB lineage: Bacteria > Desulfobacterota > Desulfobacteria > Desulfobacterales. The sequence goes on from MAVP01000218.1 coordinate 459, forward strand.
CCTCATTAAACTGGCCTAATTATCTCCTTGCCTTGTAAAATGGGGCCAAAATGATGAACTAACGATGAACGGTGAAAGATCGTTTATGACAGGGAAACCCAAATGAAAAAATGTATTAACAATCCTGAAAATTTAGTCAGTGAGCTGTTGGAGGGCTATACTCTTGCCTTCCCCGACAAAGTTAAACTTGACGGCGAAAACCTTGTTCTGAGGGCCTATCCCAAAGAGTTAGGAAAAGTGGCACTCGTCACCCTTGGGGGAAGCGGTCATGAACCGGGTCTGAGTGGGTTTGTTGGGAAAGGGCTGTTGGATGTCAGTGTGCCCGGTGAAATTTTTGCTGCTCCGGGACCCCAGAAATGTATCGATGCGATTAAGCGAGCTGATCGGGGCGGAGGGGTGTTTTTTGTTGTGCTCAATCATGCCGGCGATGTATTGACTGCCAACATTACCATGGAAATGGCCCAGAAAGAGGGCTTAAATGTAAAGATGATACTCGTTCATGACGACATCGCTTCCGGACCCGTTGAGAAACCAGAGGAACGTAGAGGATTGGTCGGCTTTTTGCCCGTGATCAAAGTGGCAGGGGCTGCAGCGGAAGAGGGGCGTACCCTTGATGAAATATTTGAAATAGCAGATAGAATGAGGCGATCCATGCGAACCCTGGCCGTCGCCTTTATTCCGGCCACTCATCCGGCTACAGGGGATGCCATGTTCGACCTCGGCGAAGAAGAGATGGCCATAGGTATGGGGCAACACGGTGAAGCCGGAACCGAACGGCTGGAAATGAAAAACGCAGACGAAACAACCGAACTCATGCTCCATATGTTGCTCGATGATCTGGCAGTTAAGGAAGGAGAAGAGTTGCTGGTAATTATAAATGGGGCCGGGGCAACAACTCATATGGAATTGTTTATCGTGTTTCGTCGTCTCCACCAGATCCTGACCGAGAAAAAGATTAAAATTGCCAAAAGCCTGATTGGTGAATTTATTACCACCCAAGAGCAGGGAGGTTTCCAAATGCTGATCGCCAGGATGGATCGTGAATTGATAAGACTCTGGGATGCTCCATGCGATGCACCGTATTTCATTAGTCGATAACGCACAAAAACAGGCACTATTACTCTGAACTCTTATTTTGTGGTTACGCTTATCGCTTATCCTTAATGACGCTTATTGAATACATTCCGTCCTTTCATATTAAACAATATTCATAATGATATCCTACACTTCAATCCAATCAACACTTTCTTTCGCACACCTAAATATTAGTTAAGCACTATCCTTCGAGGTTGTCGAATTAACCGCTACGCATTAGTAAAAGCTATATGGTAACAAATGTTCTAACAAAAAGTGAACAAATGTCTTGACAATTGTTATTTCTTTGTGTATCAACTAATTCAACATGCCGCCTGAGGAACTGCCTTAAGGGAATGTTCCTGTCTAAAAGGTTGTAGGTGTAAAACATTTCAGAAAGGAGGTGTTGCCGCTTGGAGGGGAGGGATTCCCTGTTTCGCGAAAGAGCTTAGCTATACTTTAGGACCGGAAGACAAATGAATCGGATGCCCCAAAGATTCGAGGCATCAACTGCATTTTTAAAAAGGAGTTCGCTGGGCAGGGTATTAAAGTTAACATAATAATTAAGGATTAAGGAGGTAGGAATATGAAGAAGACAATCAAATTGTTATTTGTGCTGTTAATTTGCGCGGGGATGCTGATACCCGTTTCCGCATTTGCGGGTAGAGTCGACCTCAAAGGTGAAAAAATTACAATGTCCATTTTAGGAATCGCCGGATGGTTTCCGAGCAAGCTTGGCGTGGATATGTCTCCGGCATTTGCGGAATATGCCAAGAAAAACTTTGGGTACGATGTCGAATTTACATTTGAGGAAGCCCCTTTTACGACCTTATTCCAGAAGGCTGCAGCCAGCCTTGCCACAAGGTCAGATGATTACAACATCATTGTGAGCGACAGCCAGTGGCTGGGCGGTTTTTCTTCACCCGGTTGGATCATTAAGCTCAACGACGTGATTGAAAATAACCCGAAATTGAAGGCTATTGAATGGTATGACCAAATTGTGGTGGATACCTACATGACATACCCTTTGGGCTCCAAGAATTATTGGGGGTTCCCGCTGGAAGGCGATACCATGGCCCTGTTTGTCCGGAAGGACAAACTGCTCGATCCTGCAGAACGAAAGGCCTTCAAGGAGAAGTATGGCTTAGACATGCCCAAGACCTTCGAAGACTTTGCAGAACTGACCATGCCGGATTTTGAAAAGATGCTGGAGTTCTTCACCCGGCCGAAAGAGGATTTTTACGGGATCGCCCAACACTACTCCAAGGTCTATGACTTCGTTTGTACGGCCGCTCATAACTATATCTGGTCCCGTGGCGGGAGGATCTGGGACAAGGACACAGGACAGGTCTGGGGAATACTGAATACCAAGGAAAACGCCGAAGCTTTGAAAGAGTATAAAAAATCCCTGAAATGGGCTCCCCCCGGGGGTGTGAACTATGGCAATTCCCAAATCATTGAATCCTGGAATGGGGGGAAAGTTTTCTCTGCCATCATGTGGGCGGCTGTCGGTAATTTTATGATGGAGCCAAAGGATGGAGAGGCTATGATCGTACCGCCTCCGAAGCATCTTATCAATGGAACTGGGGAGCCGAACCGGATCTACTCTATGGGCGGCCAACCTTGGGTTATTAATTCCTTTAATGATAAGGAACATCTCCAGGTGGCCAAGGACTTCATGGAATGGTGGTATACCGAGGAGACACAAATGGAGTTCGCCCGCAGGGGAGGGAACCCAGTCATCGCATCGGTGCTGAACAGGCCTGATTTTGAACAGATCAAGCCCTGGTTCCGTGCCTTTAAATACATGCTGAAGGATACACGAGGAAGGGAGTTCTGGCATCATCCTCTCTACGCGGTGATGCTTGCCA
>MAVP01000219.1 GCA_001751075.1 Desulfobacterales bacterium S7086C20
GGTGGAACTGTGATAAAGACTATCGTACTGTGATCAGGCTTCTGTGCACAGCTCATCGCCATAAAAGTCACATTCTCCCTACAGGCCCTCTCGATCCTCCTCGATGACATCAACCCCCGCGAATAACCAAACAAGACAATCTTTAATAAGATCTTCGGATCATAAGCAGAGCAGCCTGCCTCATCATTGTTATACCGCTCATCAAAGATGGACGTGTCCATTCGCGATTCCACAAGGGTGTGAATCGCAAATTCCAACGTCCCTGGCATTAACTGCTCATCAAGATTAACGGGAATCAATAGGCCTTGAGAATAGTCATACTTCTTATATTTCGCCATCGATGCATTTCCTTTCAGTGTTGTTGGCGCTTTTCAAAATAGAAGATGACATCTCTTATATCATATGAGAAATTGCTTGTAAATGATCTTTATTAATAGCAAATAGATCACAACCTATTTCATTTATAATAAAAAGCAAAGATTAAGGTAAGTTATGATTCTGGAAGGAAACCACATCAAAGAAAAAAAGAGCAACCATCACTTTTTCGACAGTCTCTATCGTAGTCTATTATTTTGAGGTGCCGGATTCTCTTTCCTTTACAGTCTATAATATTAAAAACGTATATCGCAGGTTTTGATTGCCAACGATTCTTCTAGATAAGTTGGAGATATTACAGGATCTTGAAACCTCAAAAAAGTTTTTGATCAATAGCAGATAACAAAACCGCCGTGCTCACTTTCGACCCGCCAGCTGACTCCACAACATCATATGGTTGATTTTGGCTTGACACACAAGATAGATTTATCTATAGGCTGGCTTTAAAAAGGGGATTCTTATCACTCACTTCTATCACTCTACTTATTGTAAGAGGAGGACGGGCCAAATGTTTGAGCGAATTCAAGAACTTGTTAATAATGAAGGCATAAGTCTGATGGGTGTTGCACCCGTTGATCGTTTCGAGGGTGCGCCGCGGGGTCATCACCCCAAGGACTTTATTCCCACCACCAAATCAATTGTGGTGTTTGGTATTGGACTGCTGCCAGCCGCTGTGGCTCACGGTGACCTCATGTGTGATTCGGAGATTTTTAGCGAATCCTTGAGAAAGAAGGTCGGCCAGGACTACCTTTACGCCCTTTCGGCTTACGAAATCCCCAATGCCCTACTTGAACGCGTCGCTATGCGCTCGGCATTGATGCTCCAGCAGGCTGGCTACAACACGTTCTATTTTCCGGTTACCTTTGGTCTATTGGTCCGTCCGATCACCGCGGATATGCCAGACGTATTTGCGCCGTTTTCCCATCGCCATGCCGCCGTTCGGGCAGGACTGGCCGAATTCGGCTTGAATAATATTGTGGTTACACCCCGGTTTGGACCGCGTGTTCGCTTCACTTCATTGGTTACCGAGGCTGAATTGCCACCAACGCCTTTGCTGAAAGAAAAGGTCTGTCTCGGCAACGCCTGCGCCGCCTGCGTCGAGTCATGTCCGGCCAAAGCCATCACCATCTCGGCGGGAATTGAAGAAGACCTCTTCTGGCTCAACCCGCCATCGCGCACTAATAAGAAGAGCTGTGTGGACTCTGCACGCACGCGCTTTTGTCGTGGGATTTGTCAGAAAGTCTGCCCTGTCCATGAAGGTATTTGGGGGTAAAACTTTTTCGGTCTTGGGTTTTTCAAGATCATCATGAATCATCCTCTTTCCGGTTAAGGTCGAGTCTGCCAAAAGTCACAGGGAAGTTTGGGGACAATCCTATAATCTCCTGTCAAGAAGAGAATTGAGAAGATTTAATTTCAAGTAGTTAGGGTGTGTTCCTGTTTAGGTGCTCACGTCACCCTTCAACTCCACAAGGAGCCTTATTAAGATTTTCGGCGAGTTTCTCACAATCACTAATAAGTCAAGAGCCAGCATCTTTGTCAATTACTATCCTGAATAACAAGAAAACCCCTCCGAGCGATGGGGGTCATCAGATCAGTTTATAAGGGAAACCTTGATTTATGAGGGAGGGAATCCTGATTTTTGGATAAGGGTTAGGATAAGGGCCATCGAGAAGCAGGACATTTGGCAAAACTGGTTTTGAACATTCAATCGTTAGTACCTTAGTGAAGGTCGGCTTCCATCAGTGTCATGCCTTTTGGCTAGGTGGGTATTCTTGGAGCAGAGTTGCTTCTTAGATCTTTACCACTTCTTCGGTTTCGACCAGATCGTCTTTCAGGGACGTGAAGGTCGAAGGAAGATTGCCTTCGATCGAGTCCTAAGCGTCTCCCGCTTTGTTCATCAAGATCAAAAACTATCCTAGAACGCTTTTTTACTTCCTTCCTTTTCATAACACCTTTCCTCAGCACTAAACTAAGGTCAAACGAGTTAATTCTAGCCATTCCTAATTTAAGTTAAGACCAGAAAGGGGGAAGTCAACCATCCTTACTGTGTTACTCTTCCAGTTACTGAAGGTTGTTCACAGTAGCGTCTCCAGACGTTCCTAGGCGTACTGTGTCGTTCCTACGCTGTTCTCAGGGGTAGTTACAGAACACTCTAAACTTCGTTTGATGGAGGAACGGACTCTTCAGATGGGATATTTGCAGGTAATGAAGATTGGTAAGCCCGAAGGGCTGTACTGTAAAGAGACATGCTCAACAAAAACCCATGCGGACGCTTGATAATATAAAATAGTATCGAGCCAGTGCGATATGAAAGTACCGGAGTACACGGCGTCTCCGGCCCATGAGCGCAGCGCCATTTCACAAGTAGTGAACGGGCATATAACCCCGAGCCACGACTGAATAACCACCACACCGATAGCTGCAAGATGCGCTATACGAAACCAAGGATTCCGAACCCAAGACCAAGTAAGAGCATTCCCCACGAAAATAAGGGCGAGACCAACCAGAACGAAAGCGACGAATAGTACATGCAGTAAAAGGATTGCATCGGCGGCTAGTAGAAAGAAGAACGATGAATCCATTTGGTCACCTCTGTGGTTGAGCATTCTTGTTTCTTGTTCTTGAATACAAAGGGCAATGCTGCAATTCTCTGGTCCCAACCCTTAATCTGATCCTGATATCCCTTCAGACTAGGGAATAACATCTCCGGGACAACGTCAATTAGGATAAGCCCCAACATTTACAGACGAGTTGAAATCTGCATAGGCTTTGCGGTTCAGTCGGGAATTGGCCCTGTATGAAAGATTGCCCACCAGGCTGATCAGCGGCACGCGGCGTTGCCACAGGTTGCTCCATACCCTGCGCAAAATTCGCGGCATGGAATAGAAGTACCGGTCGCAGGAGATCATTTCTTCGATGATGCCGTCCATGGACAAATGCTTATAACGGGCCACCGGAAAGGTCAGCGTATAATATTTCCAGTCCTCCG
>MAVP01000220.1 GCA_001751075.1 Desulfobacterales bacterium S7086C20
TACAATTTGTCAACAACGTCCCGTTATTCCCGTGATTCCCGTCTTGGCTATCCGAAAGGACTTTGCCGGAGCCGTATCGGAGTATCGTGCTGTTCTTGGCGAGGAACCAAGGAATATCCTTGTTTCCTTAAAGCTGGCCAAGGCCCATTTTGCGAATAATGATACAGGACTTGCCGAAGATACGTATAAAAGGATCCTTGAGATTAATCCAAAAGTCTTGGAAGCGCGGTATGCCTTGACTGCTATTTATAGGATGAAGGGTAAACTAGGCCTGGCGAAAGAGCAATTGGAAAAGATTATTGAAAAAGATTCCGACAATACAAAGGCCTTGATGGCCATGGGTGATATCTGCCTTGCAGATAAAGACCTTAAAGGCGCGCGGAGGCATTTCGGTAATCTATTGGCACTTGAGCCGGGTTCCGTACAGGCCAACTATAAAAACGGGGTAGTAAAACTTATAGAAAACAAATCCCATGAAGCAGCATCCCTTTTCGAAAAGGCCTTAGAGATTGATCCTGATTTTGTCCCCGCACTCAGGCGATTGATTGATATGCTGGTAAAGGATGAGGCGTTGGATAAGGCCTTTGCCAGGTGCAAAGAACAAATGGAAATGAGGCCTAAAAATGCAGAATATCATGTCTTGCTTGGAACGCTTTATGGTATTGACAAGGACTATGAGAAAGCCCGCAAGAGCTTTGAGGAGGCCCTCGAAATAGAGCCGACAAGTTCCAACGCACTGTTTAATCTTGCTCGGCTTGAACAACTTCAGGGCTCCATAGATGCCGCAATAGCAAAATATGAGAAGGTCAGAAAACAAACCCCCAACAACCTTGGCGTTACCATGCTAATTGCGACACTTCTGGAAAAAAAGGGAGAATTTAGCAAGGCTAAAAGACTCTACGAAGAAGTGCTGGAGAAAAACCCAAAGTCATCGGCAGCAGCCAACAACCTGGCCTTTTTTTATGCCGAGCATGAACCAACGAAGGAAAATCTTGCCAGGGCGGAAAGACTCGTTGGACCATTACTGGAAAAGCACAAGGATAATCCTGACATCGTGGATACAGCCGCATGGATTTACTACCGTAAGGAGGACTTTGAGAGGGCAAGGGACTTGCTCGCCGGCGTTTCCGATATGACGGGAAAGCGTTCTATTATAAGCTATCATCTGGGTATGGTTTATCTCGCGTTGGGAAATGAGGCCGAGGGTCGCAAGCGCTTGGAGGAGGCGATGAAAGGCGAAGAGCAATTTCCGGGGCGCAGTGAGGCGGAAAAGAAGCTAAGGGAGTTTTGATGATGTGAATTTTACATATAGACTTCTTTGTAGCACAGAAAAGGCCGCAAGGGTGGAAGACCCTGCGGCCTTTTCTGTGCGTATTGCTTTTCAAATAAATTTGCCTTAATGTATAATATGATTTTTCTCCCGATTAGTTGGGAGAAAGAGGTCCAGGATTACGGCTTTCACCTTAAAAAGATGCGAGGGTCCAAGGATTGCGGCTTTCGCCTTGAAAAGATTCAAGGAGTCGAGTAGTTAAGCATTTCACTTGCATCCCTGACCCCTAGACCCCTGGAACCCTCATAGGATTACAAAAATGAGATTAGAAAGGCAAAGCCTCAAGCTGTTGACCGAAGCCATTGAACGACTTGAGGACGGTTTTAGTAATCTTCCGGAGATAAGACAAGATTTAGACCTTGACCGGATGCGCAACGTTATTTTGGAAGTGGCCGAGCGGATGCAGGACAATTTCCCCTATTTTCACCCTTATTACGCGGGCCAGATGTTAAAGCCACCGCATCCTGTGGCCAGACTGGCCTATGCGTTGAGCCTTTGGATCAATCCAAACAATCATGCGCTGGATGGGGGCAGGGCAAGCTCACAAATGGAAAAGGAAGCGGTTTCTCAAATTGCCGAGATGTTCGGATGGCGTACCTGTTTAGGGCACCTGTGCGGAGGCGGAACGATGGCAAACCTGGAAGCCCTGTGGGTTTCAGGGCGGCTTAAGCCCGGCAAAAAGATTCTAGCCTCCGAGCAGGCTCACTACACACATCGGCGTATTACAGAGGTGCTGGGACTTTCCTTTGAGTCTGTTGCCTGTGACAGGCAGGCAAGGATGGATGTCAAGGCGCTTGAAAGAATACTTAGGCGTCAAGAGGTTGGTACTGTGGTTGCTACCATTGGAACAACGGCGACCGGTTCAGTTGACCCTCTTTCAGATATCGTGAAGCTTCAGGCCGAATATGGTTTCCGCATCCATGCCGATGCGGCTTACGGGGGCTATTTTGTTCTCGCTGATAATCTTGATGCTGAGACAAGGAAGGCCTTCGATTGTCTTGGCGGGGTAGACTCCATTGCTATTGATCCCCACAAACATGGTCTTCAACCTTATGGTTGTGGTTGTATCCTATTTAATGATCCAGCTGTTGGCTCACTCTATAAACACGATTCCCCTTATACCTACTTCAGCTCAAAGGAGCTTCATTTGGGAGAGATAAGTTTGGAGTGTTCCAGGGCCGGGGCATCGGCTGTCGCCCTATGGGCAACGCTTCGGTTTATGCCATTGTCTCGTCAAGGAGAATTTGCTGAAGGCCTGGCTAAATCAAGGCGGTCGGCAGTGAGACTTTTTGAGAAGATCTCCTCAGACTCGCGTTTTATGATACCTTTTGCACCCGAGTTGGATATTGTTGTTTGGGCGCCATCGGAAGAGAGTGCATCCGCGATCTCAAGGCGTTCCCGGGAGATCTTTAGTGAGCTTGAAAAGGAAGATATTCACCTGGCGATTGCCGATCTACCCGAGGCATTGTTGACCAACACCTGGCCACATATCAAGTGGGATCAAGCCCGTGTCACGTGTCTTCGTTCATGTCTTATGAAACCGGAACACCTCGATTGGGTTGATTCCATCTGGGAAAAGATCCTGGGGGTTTTATAGGTCGTAATGTGACTAACTTAACTCTCTATACAAGTAACCGCCTGGAGATTTTGGCCGACATGCTGGCGGAAAAAATCAGGATTCCTTTGAGTCGTCCTTTTGATGAAGAGATCATTGTAGTGCAGAGTAAAGGCATGGAACGCTGGGTCTCAATGGAGCTTGCCGGGGCAAACGGTATTTGCGCAAACGCGAGATTTCCATTTCCAGATTCCTTCGTACACGAGATCTTTAAGAAGGTTATTAAAGATCTTCCCGAGGACCTGCCTTTCGATCCCAAGAAAATGACCTGGAAGATCATGAAGGTCCTTCCTTCTTTGATTACAAGACCTGGTTTTGAGGGTCTAAAAAACTATCTTGGCGATCGTGGTGAAGACTTGAAGCGATTTCAGCTTTCTGAACGTATCTCAAATCTTTTTGATCAGTATCTCCTTTTTC
>MAVP01000221.1 GCA_001751075.1 Desulfobacterales bacterium S7086C20
GATCCGGAAAACCATCATATTTGTGACTCATGACATCTATGAAGCCATCAAGATGGGGGATAAGATTGCCCTTATGAATGAAGGGCGACTTATCCAATACGCACCACCTGCTGACTTGCTTTTCAGACCAAAAGATGAGTTTGTAGCCAGTTTTGTTGGGACTGATCGCGCTCTAAAAGGTTTGCAGCTAATTCGCACTCAGGAGGTTATGAGAAGGGATGCCCCGACTGTAAATCTGGATGAGACTGTGGCAATCGCGAAGGAGCGGATGAAGCAAGAAAGAACGAATTGGCTGGCCGTTATTGATGCTGAAGAAAGGTTTGCGGGCTGGATAGGGTCAGCAGACTTGGAGAAGGGCGACAAAGTAAAAGGCGTCATGACAACCTCAGTGGTTACCGCGTCCAGGAATGCTGTTCTGAGTGAAGCCCTTTCGCTCATGTTGACCAGCGGACTAAACGTGCTGGCCATCGTTGATTCCTCGAATAAACTGGAAGGCGTCGTGACATTTGAGTCAATCCAGGCGTCGCTGAAAGAAGCCGTTTACGTGGAACCATCCCCATGAGACATCATATTATTCTCATAACCCTGTTAGCATTTCTTCTTGGCGCTACCACTTGGGTCACCAGCCTCGGCAAGGTTGGAATCTACACGACCTTCAGTTATGGCGATGTGTTTTACAGCGCATGGGCTCATTTCAAGATGGTCTTCATAGCCGTTGTCATCGCAAGCGCCATTGGTGTGCCCCTCGGCATTCTGGTCACTCGACAAGGCCTTGAAAAACTGGCACTTCCTGTCATTGGCGGAGCCAGTGTTGGACAGAGCATACCCAGCCTGGCTGTCATTGCTATTATGGCCCCAATGCTCGGCTTCGGTCTCCAGTCAGCCATCGTTGCACTGGTCATCTACGGCATCCTGCCCATTGTGCGTAATGCTTATGCGAGTATTAAAGCAATCGATCCTGCAATCATTGAGGCTGCTAGAGGCATGGGCCTCACTCGAATGCAAATCGCCCGCAAGATAGAACTTCCATTGGCCAGACCCGTTATCATGGCCGGCATTAGAATCTCGGCAGTCATCACCGTGGGAACTGCTGAATTGGCTGTGCTGGTTGGCGGAACGGGTTTGGGGAAGATCACGTTGACAGGGGTATTTGCCAGGGAGGCTCTCATCATCCTCCAGGGAGCGGCCCCCACGGCGGCTATGGCCATTACCCTGGGTTTTCTTCTGGAACGAATTGAACAATGGATGACGCCGAGGGGTATGAAAATGGTGAACGAAGTCTCTTGAGCAATTTTCAATGCCAGGGCGACACTCCCGCAAGAGCACCGGAGCATTGAACATCCGATTGATGAGCAAACATGGAGAGGCGCAAATGCAAAAGCTGAAAATAAACTTCATAATTAGTGTGCTTGCCACCGGGGCCATCGTGATGGGCACACTTCACGCAGGGGCTGCCGAAAAACGGGTAACCGTTGGAAACAAGAATTTCACGGAGCAGTACGTTGTGGGTCAACTCATGAAGCAATTACTAGAAGACCGCGGGTTTAAAGTCGACCTGAGATCGGATCTTACCTCCATGGCACTCAGAGCGGGCATGGAATCCGGTGACATTGACATCTGTGCTGATTATACCGGCACAGGTTGGATGATTCACCTCAAGCGCGAGTTCAAACCAGGCATTGATCACAACCAGCTCTATGAACGAGTAAAGAAAGAGGACGAGAAAAACCATTTCGTCTGGCTGAGTCCCATGTGGAACAATAACACCTATGCCCTTGCATCTTGGCCTGAATTTGCCGAGCAATACAACCTGTCAACCTTGTCTGATTTGGCAAGACTTTACCAAAAGAGGGCGAAAGACATCCAGACCTTTGTCAATTTCGAGTTCTCCACACGGCCTGACGGGTTCCCTGCTTTGGAGAAGTTCTATGACTTTAAAGTTGACAAAAGAACACTCCGAACCGGCATGCCCGGGGCCTCATTGATCGCTTTGAAAGAAAGACAAACAGATGTTGCCATGGTTTTCGGCACCGACGCTTCAATCACCAAATATGGTTGGCATGTTTACGTTGATGGCCGGTCCTTCTTCCCTCCGTACGATTTGACGCCTTGCGTAAGAGAAGAGGTGTTGAAAAAATATCCCGAGATCGCCGACATCCTCGATGGGCTAGTACACACCTTTCCTGGAGGAGGCAAACCCGCCACGCCTGGAATGGTGGCCAAGAGTCAGAAGGTATGGCAAGCCCTTAATGCCCGAGTGGACATCGAGAAGATGGAACCGTCACAGGTAGCCAATGACTACCTTGTTGAGCATGGCTTGGTTAAGTAATAGATTGGCTACCCATATCTTTAGTGACCAAGATTCGCTGAGATTCATCCACTCCAGACTAAGGATTACAAGAAAAGGTCGTGAGTTCCCGAAGCTTAGATTCCTTTAAGATAACCACGGACCAGATACCAATCCAACAACCGCGGCAGATTCGCGGTTTCTGAGTGCAATCTTGTGATTAGGCCTATCATTTCCTTGATCTCTGAACGTCTCTCTTATATTATTGAAGTACACGGGACGATTATCGATTGTTAGACCTTCGAGAGGAACCATGGACTTTCAAGTGATCATTGTTGGGGCCGGTCCGGCGGGCATCTTTGCTGCACTTACGTTGGCCGATCTGGGCATTGATTCTGTTTTGTTGCTGGAAAAAGGAAAGGACTTGGAACAGAGGAACCGCCTAAAGCCTGAGGACATGCTCTGCGGCTGGGGCGGTGCTGGGGCGTTTAGTGATGGCAAATTGATGCTTTCCCCTGAACTTGGCGGATTTTTGGGAGAGTTCTTAGATCGAGAAACCCTTAGCCAACTCCTCAGAAAGGCGGATGAGGTTTTTGTAGCTCACGGAGCCCCAAACCGCATCTTTGGAGAAACATCTCAAAAGGTTGAAGCGCTTGGTGATCGTGCACGCCTTGCTGGCCTTGAGCTGGTGCCCACCCGCATCCGGCATATCGGTACCGAAAACTGTGCCCCGGTATTGGGCCGTTTGCGGCAGACTTTACGGGGAAGGGTGGAGGCGCGAACCGGATGTCAGGTGCAAAGCCTCGTGGCTGAGCATGGTCGGATTCGAGGGGTCAGACTGGCTGATGACAAAGTGATCACCAGTAGGTTCGTCGTTGTAGCCCCCGGTCGTTCGGGTGCGAGCTGGATGAAAGAGCAGGCAGAGTCTTTGGGGCTCAACACCAAACCTAGCCCCGTGGATATCGGTGTCCGGGTTGAGCTACCGGCGGCAATTCTGAAAGAAATCACCGATGCGATGCACGAATCCAAACTCATCTATTACTCTAAAACCTTT
>MAVP01000222.1 GCA_001751075.1 Desulfobacterales bacterium S7086C20
TTCCGCTCCTCCAAAGGGCCATAGAACTTGATCCGACTTTTGCAGACGCTTACAACAATCTTGGTCTGGCACTTATCAAAATGGGGGTACTCGAAGCAGGTATCTCTAAGTTGGAAAGGGCTTTACGATTAAAACCGAATCATCCGGACGCGACATTCAATCTGGCCCGCGTTTACGAGTTAACAGGAAAGTATGAATTGGCTGTGGCCCAATACAAGAAGAGCATACGCTTAAATCCTCATGATGCTCATGCCTATCAGAATGCCGGCTCAATCTATCTTAACCATCTAAAAGACAAAGAACAAGCAGTACGGTTGTTTCAACAGGCAATGTCCATCAAGGCGGATCATCCGGAATCGGAAAGACTCAAGAGCATTATTAATGAACTGGGCAAAGACAACCGGACCAATGAATAAAAACACGATCCCTACTGCTGTTTCATGCTTGCTGCTTGTGAGTATCGCCGTTCTTTTGTTTACAGAATGCCTGATGAATTTGACGCCTCCCATTTCAAGGGATGCACTAATACATCATCTGGCCATCCCAAAGCTTTGGATTAAGCACGGTGGATTGTACGAAATCCCATGGGCTAAATACTCATATTATCCCATGAATATTGATCTTCTTTATCTTGCCTGCTTGTACTTTAAGAAGGACATTGCCCCAAAGTTTATTCACCTTGCCTTTGCTCTCGGGACGGGATTGCTCATATATATACATTTGAAAATGAGGTTCAGCCGTAATTGGGGTCTCTTGGGAGTCCTTATCTTTCTTAGCACACCCATAATCATCCGCTTGTCCACTTCAGCCTACGTTGATCTTGGGCTGATCTTCTTTACTACCGCCTCCGTACTTTCTTTCGTGCAGTGGCAAGATGGCAAATACAAGCAAATGAAATGGTTCATCTTTTCTGCCGTCTCCATGGGATTGGCGGCAGGGTGTAAGTATAATGGCTTAATCCCATGGGTCTTCGTAAATCTTATGCTGATATTCTATTTTGCAAGAGATACTCAAAAACAAGTGTCGGCTTTAAACTGCGGCCTACTATTCTTTGCCCTATCACTTGTGACTGTCTCACCATGGTACATCAAGAACTATCTTTTTACATCAAATCCTATTTATCCCCTCTTTGACAATATCTTTAATCCCTCTAATCACCCCGGCAGCCTTAGCAAAAGTAGTGGAATGGGTTTTTTTCAAAAGAGAGAATTAATGTATGGGGAAACATTTTGGGAAACACTCTTTATCCCCCTCCGTATGTTTTTCCAAGGACACGATAATTCTGATCAATATTTTGACGGGGTCTTAAATCCGATCTTGATCGTAATGTCGCCATTTGCCTTTTATAATAAAAGACTTCGCCGAAACACCCTCTTTTTCACAGCCTTTACGGCCTATTTCCTCATCTGCGCATTTTTCTTAACTGTTCCAAGAGTGAGGTATATCTTGCCGGTTGTTCCGCTTCTGGCCATTGTGGCTACAACGGGAATCAAGGCGCTTATCGATCACTTTATGCAGCGCAAAGGCTTCATCCTATATGCCGGCATAATGGTTACTATTGTTATCACCACTTTTTTTCTTGGCTCCAACTGGCTATACCTGAAAAACCATTTTGACGCTATCCAACCCATTAAATATATATCTGGCGAGGAAACAAAAGATCAATTCCTGGCCCGTCACATTGGAAGCTATCCTGCAACAGAGTATATAAACAAAAACCTTCCGACCAATGTGAAGATATTCCTCATGTTCATGGCAGGAAGGGGTTATTATCTAGATCGAGATTACTGTCATGAATCATCTTTTGGCATGGGATTCATAGAACAGTTGGTCAAAAAAGCTGCCGTAAGTGAAGCTGATTTTATAACCTATCTGCAGTCACAAGAATTCAGCCATATCTTTATGCGTACCGATCTCTTTGAGAAGTATCTGGCGGATAACTTTAAAGAGGAGACAATTTTACGCTTTCTAGCTTTGAAGAGAAAGTACTGGAAACAAGTTTATGAATCAAAGGGATACATGGTCTTGGAAATGTTGAAGTAACCTTAGCATTAGCTGGAGTCCATTATTTGATATGCTGTTCGTGGATAGACACTAACTCATTTTATGTATACACACCTATACACTTGACATAGGCATGGCCATGTAGTAACGTATTGATATCGAAGCTCATGGTTCGTCACGAAATAAGTGTCTCAAGATTGCGAAGGATTTTGGTGTGATAGTTATTGAGTGACGAGCCCTTAATGTGAGGAGGAATTGGACATGGAAGAGGTTAATGCGCTTAAGATCAGAAACAACCTGGGTGCGGTCTTGGATCGTTTGAACGATACGGGCGAACCTATTCTTGTCAGCAAGGGGAAAAAGATAAGGGCGGTTTTAGTAACCCCCGAACAATTCCAAAAACGGTTTCTGGATTGGCAAGCCAAGGAAGAGAAACAGCGGTTTCTTGACAATGTTAAGCAATTACGGAAAAAGGGCATAGGCTCCACTGATAGCCTTACCTTGCTGCGACAAATCAGAGGTTATGTGTCGTGACATGGGTTGTCGATGCGTCCGTAGCAATACGCTGGCTTGTTGAAGAAGAGCGACATCCTCATGCAGACAAGGTTCTCGAAAGAATACTTGACCAGCCCGAAAGCTTTGCTGTCCCCGAATTGTTCGCATTTGAAGTTTTTTCCGTTTTGGAACGTATACATCCTTCGGGTCTCCATGCATTTAGAAAAGCCATCATTCCTCTTCTCCAAGGTGGCCTAATGCGCCAACCGATGACAGAAAATCTCGCAGTCAAAGCAAATCGCTTTGTCAAATTGGGCCTAACAGGCTATGATGGGTGTTATGCCGCCCTTGCCAAGGATCTCAAGGGCGTATGGCTTACCTTTGACAAAAAGGCTCATAATGTAATACGAAAGGAGAAGGTATCGTTTTTCATAGACAAGGAAATGCCGGCGAACTGGCCCGACTAAGACGTAACCAGGCTTTCTTCTTTTGTCCAAAAAGGAATGGATAAATCTTCATTCGGAATTAATTGACTTAACGCTTTAGTGTTATTATAGAAATGGAGAACTTCTTGAAAACAGTTACAGATTGTGAGGAAAACCCTCAATTGACACAGTGGCCAGTCATCTGGAAATATCTCTAGAATACTTAAAACGTTAATAAAGATGTATCAAGAAAAATCCATCGCAGTGGTAGTACCTGCATACAATGAGGCAAAGTTGATTGAAAAAACCTTGGTTTCAATTCCTGATTTTGTAGACCGGATTATTGTTGTAGACGATGCCAGCAAGGATGAAACAGCCAGTATTGTGGAAAGACTTGCGGAAGAAGATCCGAAGATT
>MAVP01000223.1 GCA_001751075.1 Desulfobacterales bacterium S7086C20
TTGATAGGTATCGCCTTGATCATAAATGACCGGATCAACTACGATAGGTATTCTAACAAAAAGTCTGAATGATAATGAGGCCATACGTCCCCAAATCTACAACCGCCACAACCGGGGCCATGAGACGGGTCACCCTGCTGCATGGGATGAAAAGGCGGGGTCAAAATTCGGATTGGAAACCATCTGCAGGGGAGGAGGACAGGGGATCTGTGCTGTCATAGAATACTGGAAATAGATTCATGAAGCTGATAGTTGCCTATTAGGACTATCACGTTATACTCACAAAAATCCCCTGCGAGCTGGACTGTCCAAGGATCTTAGTGTCTATGAATGGTGCGGTTAGTTGGCGTATAAGCCTTTGATGATGGCAAAAGCCTCGTCAGATTCCATCTTCCTGGCAAGGAACATAAAGCCGATATCAGCCATTGTTTTTTTGGTGATGTTTTCCAGGTCTGATTCCTTAATTCCCAAATCCACCAAGGATGGGATCCCCAACTCCTTGTTAAAATCTTTGATTTTTTGTGATACTTTATCGCCCACTTCCTTTGGGGTAAGGTTTGGTGCTAATTCCAGGCCCATTAGTTCCCCGATTCTGCGGACCTTCTCAGGCATCAGATCAGCAACAAGGTCGATCACCGCCGATAGTCCGATGGCGCATCCTATTCCATGAGGGATATGATGAGTCGCGCCCAATCCCGCGCCAAAAGCGTGGCCTATATGAATTATGGCGTTGTTAAAGGCTTCTCCCGCCAGCATACTGGCGAAACTCATTTGAGTTCTCGCCTGCATGTCATCCCCGTTCGTCACCGCCATAGGAAGATATTTAGCTGTCAGCTCTATCGCTTTCTCGGCCAGAAAATCCGATATAAAGCTGGCTTGTGTTGACGTATAGGCCTCAATGGCATGAGCCATAGTATCCATTCCAGTGGAAGCGGTAATGGAAGGTGGCATTCCTTTTGCCAAAGCCGGATCTGTGATGGCCAGGTTTGCGGTGGTGGCAGGGCCCATCAAACCATCTTTGGTGTGACGAGTGGTATTTGTGACCACAGCTATATATGTGACTTCGCTGCCTGTTCCCGATGTCGTCGGCACCAGGACGAGGGGTTTGGATGCCTGGTGTGGGGTACCGGGTCCGCCGAAATAATCCTCAATGTTTCCTGGATTTGATATTAAAACGTTCACCGCTTTAGCGGTATCTAAAGAACTGCCACCACCAATACCAACCACGCCGTCGACCTTCTCATTTCTGGCAATGGCCGCGCACTCATTTACCATGGTATCCGGTGGATCAGCCAGAACCCCGTCGTATTGAATGACGTCAAGGCCGGCTTTTTTCATGTTGTCAATCAGGGGATCTATCAATCCGGCTTTCTGGATTCCTTTGTCATAAATGCAGATAACCTTAGTACACCCGAATTCTTTCACCTTAGCGCCAAGTTGCTCAGAAGCGCCTTCTCCAAACAGGGAATCGACTTTTGAACTAAAAGGGAAAATCATTTTTCTCTCCATAAAAAAGTTAACAGCATGTTATGAAATTCCAATTAATAGTGATAAGATATTGTCTTTTGTTTCAAGGAATGACCATAGAGAAATCTCCTTCGCGGGTCAAGGAAAAAATAACCACAACATATGTGGCTTCTGACTGGATTGCAGTTCAGAGGTTCTTCTGGTATAAGTGCCCTTCTCAACAACCTTTTCAAAGTCAGTAATACGAATAAATATCCCTTTTACATCTTCTATCAGTGGTAGCCCCTCAAGTCTCCCGGAGTATCTGAAGAGTAATAACCTGACCCACTCCTTGATACTTGATAAGAACTCGCTTTTTGTGGGAAGGAAGATAAGGGAATCGGGCTTGTGTGTCAGGTTTGAATTAATTCAACAAAGGAAAGAACGTCGCCAAATCTGCAAAAAGCATTATCTCATCTTGTTTCACGGAAAAAAACTTGACAAGATTATTCTGGTATAGTATTTAAGTGAATACTTATATAATAACCCAGGAAGCAGATTATGGCTGTGCAAACAGAGCCTTTTGAAATGTTCAAAGCATTGGCGGTGGAGACCAGGGTTAGAATTATTGATATCCTGAAATCAGAAGGCCCCCTTGGCGCCAAAAGAATTGCAGAACTGGTCGGCATAACCCCTGCTGCAGTATCGCAGCATTTGAAGATATTGAGACAGGCAGGTTTTGTTAGAAGTGAACGAGACGGCTACTGGATACCATACTCAATTGACGAGGAAGCCATGGAAAACTGTCGAGAGGTGCTGACAGATATCTGCACCTGCGGGTGCCAAGGAACTGGTGAATTCAAGGGGGAAAAACTGGAAGATTCGAGTGTGGAATCTCTTAAAAAATACGAGATGGAAATGCAAAAGGAGCTTAGGACTATCCAGGCAAGAATCAAAGAATTGGAGGCTGGGAGGCAATAAGAAATTTTTTTGCCTAAGTATTCAAGTTATTGCTTAATTGCTTAATGACATTTCCTGTTTCTGACCGCTCAAACGCAATGCTCAGAAAGGAGGTGATGAAGATGGCTGAAAAGAAGAGTGATTGTGGTTGTGGATGCATTCCGCTGAAGGGAAAGAGCACCAAAGCCACAGCAGCCAAAGACAAACCCGAAAAGCCCAAGTAACGGGTTCTGGGTTTGTCACGACGAAAGGAGGCGCAAGGTAAACAGAAATACTTCGCGCCTCCTTATTTTGAATATACGAGCGCACGCTAGTCCCCTATGTCCAGAAGACTAGTATTCGATTCACAGGAAACCGGCTGCGCCACCCACCGCACCGGAATGGTGGAAAAGAATGTGCATCGAGTGACAACGTTATATGAAAGACCGGCGTCAATCCCTTTGGCCCTTCTATGGTCACATTGTGAACCGCCCTTACGGAAGAATAGGCGTCCACCCATAGCCGGACCCTGGCGCGGGGTGAGTCGTCCCCAATGGAGGGTTGTGTTTTATAGTAGGCGCCGGCGTGTCCACCTGTCTCCACCGCCAGCCATGTCTCGGCCACATGCCACCCGTTGATGAGTTGGTAGTTATTCAGGAACTCCCTGTTTATGCCGTCCCCAAGAATACCGTAGGATGCCAGGGAACGCCATTGGGAAAGGTGACGCTGAACCAGTGTAGGCATAAACTGAATGGTTTTACTGCTTTTCATCTTGGCTGTGGTTGTAACTTCCACTTTGCCGATCACCTGGGGCAGGCCGGAGACATTCGACGGGAACGACACGATAATAGACCCATCGCCCCAGAAATCTACCCGCCCTTTAAATGTCCTGCCACTGACTAGAAACGATACCTTTCC
>MAVP01000224.1 GCA_001751075.1 Desulfobacterales bacterium S7086C20
ATATACCCTCTTGCTCGACGAAGCGGAACGTTGTCTTCCGGGCTCCACGGTTCGGCAAACTGATGGCTGCGCGATAGGCCAACGCTGAGGCCTCATCTGCATCAATGGACCCGACGATGTCAACATCGGAAGGAAGCTCACCACTTGACAGGGGGACACGGCCTATACGTCCTTGCCACCTCGCGCGCACCGGCCCGGATTCGCCAACCGTTATGGAAAGATCTTCAATGGATAGAGCCTCACTCGTTCCGGTGATTCGCCCATTACCTAGCAACGGTCCTGAACTGGATAGATACTGTCTGCCTAGAAGTGGTTTGGCAGCGCCCATGTTAGGCGCGGTCACTCGGGCCTGAAGATCGATCTGAACGGGTCTGTCTTCCGTCTCGTCCAAGGGAACTTGCACGGCCCCGGCTGTCTCAACCTGAAGCCCTTGAGCGTGGGATGAGCGAACGGCAAGGTCTTCAAATCGGAGCAGATCCTCGGAAAGGCGCACCCGCCCCTTGGCAGACATGGCGCCCAGCTCAGGCAGGAAATCAACCGCTGGGAACTTCGCCGATGCGGTCGTGGGGGAAGACAGCTGATAGTGGAGGTCCAGTTCTCTGAACGCGGGCACCTTGCCAATGGCTCGACTGAAACCCATGGTACCCTCAGCCTTAATGGTTGTCCCCTGTTCATTGGAACCGTTCAGCTTCAGGGACTCAACAACATAGACGCCGTCTCCGTCACGTATGCGTCCCTCCCCTTTGAGCCTGTGTATTTCAGGCAAGCCCTCAGGCAACAGCATCTCAAGGATGTCTTTGCTGGTGCACGACCCGGACACTTGCAAGGAGGTACCCTTTCCTGTCAACATGTTTCCTATGGAGCCCTTTGCTGCCAGGTTAAAATCTGAGGCCCTGGAGACGCTTAACTGTATGTCTGCCAGACCGGGGGAAGATGCATCTCCAACGATCTTTGCATCCAGGCTCAGTTGACCAAGGTTCGGGAAGTCGGCATTGAAGATACGCAGTAGGTTTGTCATTTCATCTGCTTCAGCAACCACGCGCACATTTAAGCCTTGGCCATGGATAGGATTATCAATGGTCCCGGACACGGTCAGGGCAAGCCCTGCCGTATTCGCCCTAAGATCCACCGGATACGGTTCGTCACCCTTGAGCATGTCGGCCAGTGATCCGAACTGGCCGTCAATTTCAAATTCCCTATCGTTCAAGGTCCCCTCGCCTTTCACATACAAGGGTCCCTCGTCGCCGACATCTTCTAAGCTGAGCTTTCCCAACAGCAAGCGGACAGCTTCACTTTTGTCCTCATCTGATATGGTTAATTGCACATTGCTCAGGGAAACACTTTCAAAAACTGGGAGGAAAATGTCAGAAGGCTTCTCTTCTTCAGGTTTGAGGACACCTGCCCGAGCCTTTGCACGACGAACGATCGAAACTGTCGCATCATGGATCAGCAGATGTCTTATCAAGACAGCCCCGGATATTAGCGGCAGGAGTGCAACCTTCACTTCAAGTCGGCCTAACTCGGCAGTGGCAGGAGCGGGGCCGGAGACATCACTAATTCGTATCTTTGATGCTGTAATGAATGTCTCTGACGCCAGCTTCACTGAAAAGGGGCCTTCCACGGTCACTTCCAATCCAGCAAAGTATTTAGCTGCCCGAATCGCGATCCATCGGTAGTGGTCATCATTGAGGGTAGCGATGAGAATGGTCAGCAGTGCCACACATAAAACGATTGTGGCAACCAAGACTAGTAAAATTGCTCTTATCCTGCGCATGGTCCTACTGAAGTATTGTACAATCTATTGTTTTTATTAGCGATTTTATGACTTAGGGACGCCAAGGCACGGCTCTTGGCTGCCACGAGCGATTCGTAGTCCTCCGTGGCAACGGGCTCAAGGTTTCAATCGATTGCATTTCCAATACTGCCGCGCGCTGTCTGTCTTCGGAAGAAAACATATTATATATCAAACTGGCATCTTTCTTTATACTTTCCGGTGTTACTTGGAACAGTCGTTCGCAGCCTGTACTGGCATAAACAAAAGAACGACCTCCTTTTGAATCGTGCACGAGCCGATAGATCATCCCGTTGGGAAGATTGTCACCCAGTTGACGCAATTGCTCTTCCCTCGCTTTTCGCAAGGCTTCCTTTTCTCGATCCCGCTCAGCAATCCCCATTTCTAACGATTTAACTCTCTGCTCTAATGCTTCGTAAGTTGGTTTTCCGACCATTGCAACTTCCTCTAATTGAGATTTTTATAATGAAATAACATATAGAAACCTTTTACGGCAATCATTTTGTTTTATGGAAGAGGTGTTAAAGGGGTTGATCTGACCAAAGAACAGGGTGTCTTTTTTAGGAAAATGCAGCCATCAAATGTGTTTTATTTTTAAGTTTAACGGCGATGATACCTTGAAATTATGTTGAAATACCAATGATGTCACAATGTTGTGATGCGAATGCATATGTACTATTCAGATGGATTCCAGCAATCCCCTCCTTCATTTTTATTGAGCAATCCATTCTATTTTTTCAAGGTTATCATTAGAATACTGAAAAAACAGCCAATTCCAAAATACATGCATGATTCTTGAATGGTAAAGGAGTGCACACTCTTTAATGGTGCTCAGTGGTTCAAATCAAAAAAACAACGTGAGATTCGACCAATATTCCTCAATCGAAATAAATAAGGTGGATACAATATATTGTGGCTCACCTTTCAGTCTTCAAGCTTTTGATATATTGAGATAAACTCATGAAAATCGGACTTGTCAATACCTGTGATTTCTTACCAGAACAACAATCTGAATCAACTCTAACTGTTTTACATATATCATAAAAATGAAAGGGCAAACCCTGTGAAATGGATTTGTCCTTTTTTAAAGTGTGTTTGAAATTTCGAGAGAAAGGGTTAAATGGCCGGGATGCCAGATGTTCCTTCACCAAACTTTTTTGGTAAGCCCTCCGCTAAACGCCCGAAACGTTCCCCGGCCAAAGCAGAAAAACGATATCACACGATTATTTTGAGTATGATACGTGTGTTTTAATAGCAGATACATGGAATTTCGTCTTCGAAACGGCACCCAGTGCGGATGATTACATCAGGGATTCGCAAAAATCCTCGACATATCCACGGGTATGCCTGCGGTTTTTGCAAATCCTTATGCATCAAGATCTCAGCACATATCTTCGCAAAAAATCGCTCAACTTAGGTCTAAATAAATTATTTTTAAAAACTTATGAAATTGATTCATGTTTTACTTGAACAAGATTATTCTTTTTAGTATTTGTT
>MAVP01000225.1 GCA_001751075.1 Desulfobacterales bacterium S7086C20
CGACTTGTCGTAAATTTGTCTTGTGATCATTGCTGGTCTGGACAGTTTGGGGTAAGCCGGGTTTATTGAACCAGACACACCAGGCCTTGCCGTTATAACTTCCGAAGTGAGTGGTAGATGTCCAGTATCTTCCTCTGTGTGACGAGGTGTGGACATTGCTGAAGGGATGACCGGCCGGAAGTGGCTGGCACCACACAGGTTTTACACCCGCTGGTGCTGGCAGAAAGGGCACTCGTTTCGTCTCGTTTAATGTGAAGACTTTTCTAACTTTTTTGGTTCGCGCTATTGAATTTTAAAGAGCGTCCTGGCGTATGGCAATTGGTGAATGCTATTCGAGGAAGGTTTGATCCTAGCGATGTTGTCTCTCATGCACAAGGGAAAGTGCACAGGATTTTTGATGAACAAAAAATCACATTTCCCGATCAATGAATTCAACTGACCGGACACCTCGGTCCGAGTGACTAATGGGGCCGCCCTGGGGAAAACTTCGGGGACATCCATAAAAAAGTAAATAAGTCGAGTAGGAATTAAAGTTGGTTATTTATGGACCTAGGGACAATTAGGTGTCTATACTCCGGTGAGGCGGTATCCAAATATTAATGTATAGAAGCAGGTGTTTGCATTTTTCAGAACGCAAGTTTTAGGCCGCCACATAAATAGTTTGTACTACCTTCACCAACAATTCCTCCAGCACCAGATCGATGGTGAATGCGAAACATTAAATTCCATCTTGGATATTGCGGCAGACAAAGTGTTAGTTCGCATGTGAGGTAACCTAACAATCTATGGGCGTCTTCGTCTTCTTCCAGCTCAAGTTGAGATACATCGCTATAATATGATAGTCCGCTTCCTATCGCAAAGCTGGTGTCCATATACCTATCCCACGGAAATGGGTGCCAGCGTCCGATGATGAGACCCACAACTTCCCAATGACAGATGTCTCTTCCGAAATGTCTCCCGATCTGACCTTCGAGTTCAACACTCACCCATTGCTTGTATCGATACATCTCTCTTGCCAAAGCCCCAATAGCAATATAGTTACCATCTGAATAGGTTGCATTCAGCGCAGCGATATCACCCAGCGTATCATCCGCATGCGGTCCCACGTAGACAGATAGAAACCATTTATAGTCCGATCCATATTTTTCACTTTGAGAGCTATCTGCACTTACATTTGTTGAAATTAATGATTGGAATATTAACAGTATTATAAGCCAACAGTATCTTCGAAAAGCCAATTCAACACCTCAATCCACGATCTCGCAGAGTTGCCCCACTGATTGTATTAACATAAGTGTCAAGGCCATGACAGATTCCCTTGGAGACTGTCGAAAAACCCATTTTGAACTATTTTTTGTCTGTTCTTAAGTTGAGAGCAGCTTGTTTATGGGAAAAAACTTAGACCTTTGGATGATTGTGGCGCATTCGCCCAGTATACTTTCAAGGTAGCGCCCTTAGGGCCTTGCTTTTTCGATCTAGACAAAACCGTAGTTGGCTATTTTCTCCATATTGTGGATGATGCAATAGAGTAGCCACTGTATGTTAACCTTGATTTTTCCTCTGAACGTAAAACGGTCTAGTCGCTTCTGGGTTCTGATGTTTGCAAACACCGGCTCTACTATGCCCAACCGTTGAGGATATATTTTTCTGCCCTTCTTGGAATCAATCTTTTCCGCCATCTTTTTGGAAAGGTTTGTGTGCTTAGCCGCTATGGGAACTGACAAATACCTTCGCTTAGGCCCTGTTACGTTGACGCATTTGCTTTTCAACGTACAAACATTGCAATCCTTTTCACTGGCAACATACTGCCGGTAAATAATACCATCTACCACCATCCTTTTAACCCGCACTGTCAGCTTTTTGCCTTGGGGACAAGTATACTGATCGGCAGATGCATCGTAGCGGAAGTCCTCCAAAACAAATTTCGATCGCCTTTTCGCTTTATGTCGTTTGCGGAACCTGGAGTCTCTCTTGCGAAAGTTGTAGTCAGGTATGTAAGCATCTAGCCCTTCTTGATCACACCGCTTTATATTACTGGCACAGTGATAACTGGCATCCGCAGTCAAGATCTTGCCGGAAAAGTAATCTTGTTTGTGACCAATGCTGCGAAGGTTTTCCTTGACACCATCTAGCATTGGCTCCAAATGTCCAAAATCTTGACCGCTACCAAAGGCTTCACCATGAACAATGACTTGGTGTTTGGCATCCACAAAAGCCTGGGAATTGTATCCCTGAATTGAACCATAAGAAATCTTCATCTTAGCTGACTCATTGTCAGTAACATTACTCTTAATCTCTTTGCCAGCTTTGCCTATCTTCGCATCATTGTTTTGTAACCACTTGTCAATCCGGTCGGCTTGTTTTTGAAGTCTTTCAATCTGTCTTTTGCGTCTTTGCTCGTTGGACGAGTGTGAAGCCTGCTTACGTTCATCGCCCTTCCTATCTGCTTCCATCTGCTGACAAAGTAAGTCCCGGACATGACCTTCAATCTTGTCCCTTCTTTTTTTAAGTTCTGAAATTGTCCCACTCGATTCCTTGGAAGCGTTTGAGGGAAGCTTACAACCGTCCAGCGCAAAAAAAGTCCCTCCAAGAAGCCCCATCTCTTCGCAAACCAATAATACGTCTCTGAAAAGAGATAAAATCTCATCCTTCATGGAGGAAACAAACGCTGCAATCGTACTATGATCGGGATATTGACAACATGATAATGCTATGAATGTCACGTTCTCCTGACAAGCACGTTCGATCTTGCGTGAAGAAATCAATCCCCGCGAATAAGCCAACAACACAACCTTTAAAAGTACTTTCGGGTCATAGGCTAAGCGACCTGTCTCGTCATTACAGTACTTCTCGTCAAATACAGACAGATCCAAGCGGGTCTCCACTAGGGTATGAATCGCAAACTCCAACGTCCCAGGCATCAATTGATTCTCAAGGGAAACGGGTAGCAAAACCTTCTGCGAATAGTCGTAATTTTTATATCTAGCCATGCTTTTGCCTCTCGATTCCTAAAAGCCTTCTATTTGGTGAACATGCAACTCTTTGATAGCATATAACTGCCCAGAATCAAAGTGTTTTGGTACTTATTTTGAGATTATTTTTTGCTTTTAGTAGAAAAAAAGCGGGGAAAAAATTAAACAGGAGATTTAAGTCAATCTGACTTTTTCGACAGTCTCTTGCGGTATCTTTAATGGCACCGGGGCCAATCCGAGCACTGATACCTTGCCAGAAGCTTGGTTTTGCAAATCAAAAGCTTATGCCAAGATCTCTATCGGCAATCGCAAAA
>MAVP01000226.1 GCA_001751075.1 Desulfobacterales bacterium S7086C20
TGACAAGGCTGAGTATCTCAAAGCCGAACTGAAAAAAGCCGGGTGTGTCATAAGTTTTGACAGCCCGACGTTCAATGAATTCGTTGTGGAATTCCCTTCTGGCTTTGAGGCCATCCACAGGCGTCTTTTGGAGAAGAAGATAGTCGCAGGTCTCTGTTTGACGCCATATTATTCTGAGCTTTCCAACCATTACCTCTTGTGCGTGACGGAAACCATTACCAAGGAAGACATGGATAGTCTGGTCAATTCCTCGGTTCTATAATTTGTGCTTTTTCTGGCAGAGAATTTCGTGTCACACTCAATCATAAGTGAGCTAAAGTGCCTAAAATGTCTAAAGTGAGCTAAAGTTAATGTGCACGCCTTCGGCGTGGTTAATCTAAAAACAAGTTGCGCTGAAAGCGCATTCCTCAATTTTAGGCACTATAGGCACTTCAAACTCTAGGCACTTTTTGGTTCCGGTTTATGCGGGTTAGGTGTCACAGTGCAAGCCGCAGGACAACCATATGGCCTGAATGCGAGATTAGGCAGCAGCACTGATGATGGACTGGCATGAATGCATCGTCGTCGCCAACCAGTCGTGCCACCGCAATTTCAAGGGATTGCTGAGAGCAATGGAGGGTTAGTGAGTGATCGATGAAGACTCATCGGCAGGGTCTGTCAATACCTGTTTCCAAGAACAGTCCCGCCAAGGTGTTACGCAGTCAACCGGGTATAATACAGGCTTTTTGGCAAATAACAACACTTTTTTTTACAGGGGAGGAAATGGGGGGGAATGGTGTCCCCCAAACGCCCCCGTGGATTGGGTTTGACTTTCACTGTGGTCATTCAACAGATTCACCAATGTATTGGTTTTCAACATTTGTTGAAAATACATTATTTGATAAAATAGTTGTTGACAAGCCCTGTTTTCATTGTTTAAGATGATTTCAACCTTTGTTGAAAAGGGGCATCATGCTGAAACATCAAAGCCTAATTCTGTCTGCCCATAAGGCCATTAATGACTGTCTGAATAATGTTCCATTTGTTAATGTGCTCAGAAGCGAAACTTCGCCAACCGACTCCGGTCCAGATTATATCCTCCACATAGACACTCCTTTGGGACGGAAAGCGATTTATGCCGAGATCAGTGCAAACGGCCAGCCGCGATTTGCGCGTATCCTAATCGACAAAGTGCGCCTTCTAAGCGATGACTCCAAAACTTACTGGATATTTGTAGCGCCCTTCATATCTGAAAAAACCGGTAAAATGTTACGCAGCTCGGGCATAGGATTTGTCGACCTAGCCGGAAACTGCTTCATTTCATTCAGCGGCCTCCACATACAAAAAGAAGGCAAAAAGAATCCCTACTTGAGTCGGCGCCAGTTCAATTCTCTATTCAAAGTAAAGGCATCCCGTGTCCTGCGGGTACTCTTGTCAGATCCAAGCCTGCATTGGAAAATTGCGCCACTGGCAAAAGAAGCCCACGTCAGTGTCGGGCATGCCTACAATGTCAAAGAGGAATTGCTCAATCGTGAGTGGGCTGTTGTCGATAACAGAGGTATGAAATTAAGCGAGCCGGAAATCCTCCTGCACGAATGGTGTAACAATTATCAACTCGAAGACTATCGTCGTGCTAGTTTTTATTCGCTTCTTGAAGCCTCCCGATTGGAAAAACACCTCGAAGAGTCTTGCAGTGCCTTAGGAGTGCGCTATGCACTATCGGGCTTTGCCGGTGCAGCCCGGCTGGCGCCTTTCGTCCGTTATCATCGCGTCCACTGCTACGTGGAAAACAACGTTAATGATTTGGTGAAAAGTCTTGATCTTAAATTGGTGACCAGTGGAGAAAACGTAATCCTCATTAATCCACCCGACGATGGTGTTTTCTATGATACGCGACGTGTTGACGGGGTTTGGATGGTCTCCCCTATACAGGTATATCTCGATTTAAAGGTATCATCCGATCGAGGGGAAGAAGCTGCCGATTTCATCTACAAGGAAGTCATTGAACCGCAATGGAAGAGAACAAAACTACAAGTTACAGCGAGAGAGTAATCAGAGCTACCCGCCAGGTTTTGCTGGAAGTCTTTCAGCTCTTAGAAAGATTTCGTGACAGTCTTATCCTGGTTGGTGGTTGGGTGCCAATAATGATTATCCCGGAAGCTGTGGGCAAGCATTTGGGCACGATAGATGTGGACTTGGCCATAAACGACAAGACTCTTGTTGAGACCGGTTCGGAAACAATGGAAGATATTCTGCTCTCCAACGGGTATCAGCACGGCGCTGAGCCGGGTCGCTATATCAGAAGAATCCACATTGACGGGCAGCCGATAAGTGTACCGGTGGATTTCCTCACCAGCGAACATAGACATATTCCGAGGAATGAGTTTCTCGATCTCACCGGAATCAGTACGATTACCGCACCGGGTTGCGAGTTGAGCTTTGACGTTAGTAAAGAACCCCGTGCTTCCGCACGGGGCATTAAAAACCAAGTTCCAGCTGCCTAGGAGTTTTCTCCTCATGTCTATGGTACTCTATATATTTCTTGATCACGTCACTGGTCACTTTGTCTCCAACCGTCCGGACGAAATATCCATCTTCCCAAAATTCTCCACCCCACAACTCCCTCTTCACCTCCGGATATCTCCGAAATATCTCCTTCGCGCTCACGCTCTTCAGAACCCTCACCATCTCTCCTACGGAATACTTCGGCGGTATGCTCGTAAATATGTGTACATGATCACCAGCTATCTCCATCTCTACCACTTCACAGTCCCTTGCTGCCAAAATCTCTTTAAACAACTCCTCTACCGACTCTCGTACTTCGTCTTTCAGTATCCACTTCCGGTACTTAGGTGCCCATACAAGATGGTATCTCGTCTCATAAACTGCATGGCTCAAACGTTTTATGCCCATGCACCTTATTATACCAAAACCACATATCAATGGAACCCTTTCCTCCCCGTGCTCCCGCACGGGGTATCCAGGGTTAGTCTTTCATGAAAAAGTCAGACTCAGCGGCACTCTTCCGAATGGGGAGCATTACTCGACAGAGATCAAATCTGCGGGAATCGTGCCTTTAATTGTTATGAAAGCTCTTGCAATGAACATTCGAAGCAAAGCAAAGGATGCTTATGATATTTGGTTCTGCCTGGCGAACTATCCGGGTGGCATCGCCGCTTTAGTGGAGGCGTTTAAACTACAGTCAGAAGAAGACAGTGTAAAAACTGCACTAGCTCTGTTGTCCCGGTATTTTGAATC
>MAVP01000227.1 GCA_001751075.1 Desulfobacterales bacterium S7086C20
ACACTGTTCAAGGCTAAATCCGATGCAATACTGACCAATCTCGGCCTTAAACGTGCGATGAAAGCGCTCATCCTTGCCCAGAGTCTGCGGATGATAGGGCCGACAGTGAATGATGCCAATGCCTTGCCGGATCATCCACACCACCAGCGGGGTGAAGATGTGTTGCTTGTCCGATCCCCACGGTGAGCCGTTGTCCACCAGTATTTGGTTGGGCAGCCCATAGCGATGGAAGATCGGGATCAATTGCTGCCATACGGTCATGGTTTTCTCGTCGCTGCAGGCCCGAAGACCCAGGGAGTAGCGCGAATGATCGTCCAGAACTGTCAGTGGATGACATCGGCCCTGCACAACATTAAAGTGGCCTTTATAGTCCATTTGCCAAAGATCGTTGGGCGCCTGGGCTTCAAAACGCTGCCAGGTCATGTGCTTGAGCGACTCGGACGGGTCGATACAGCCGTTTCGCCTCAAAATGACCGTGATCGTACTGGCCGCTGGTACGTCTTGCCAGCCCAAGTTCTGCATGCGTTTGCGAATCTTACGTCCGCCCCAGGCGTTGTGTTGTTCTCGAACTGCCAGAATCGCTTTCTCCACAGTATCGCGGGTTCTGTAAGGACTTGTTTTAGGCCTGCGCGAAAGATCTGCAAGGCCCTGCTGGCCCTGTGTCAGCAAGCGTTTGATCCATTTGTAGCCGGTTTTACGACTGATATGGAAACGCCGACAAAGCTCTGCAATGTTAGAGCCATCGGCTATTGCAAATTTTACGAATTCTAACCTCAGAGACATGACGGTAACCGTTTGCCAGGACATAGCGCACCCCCTCAATAAAAGCGATATGCCCTATATTAGTGTTACCCATGTCTCCGAACAACTGTTACCTATGTCCCAAGTCTATACACGGGTTAGGGGAGGGGGAGGAGATCGTTTCGAAAAGAATTTAGGATGCCCCGCGCGGAAGCGCGGGGAGCTTTACTTTGCCGTCCGCCTGATGACTTTTCACGAGATCATCAAGGCTGGATGTACTTCTTTTGCAATGCACCCTTTAAGCCGCACGCAACAAGGGCGGGAATGTCTTAGGAATTCGAGTCGATCCAAGAAGTGATACGTTCTCTCAGATTTCGAACCTTTCTAGTAGGTTAACGCGGGAGTCTTGAAAATATGCCAAAGAGAAGGTTGTGTTTGACAATTTTTGCCAAAAAACGTAGGCTCAATTCGAAGAGATAGGCACGAACTGGCGCGGAGGTGTGAATGGGAAAAGCTGCTCTGACCAAAGTTTCCGTCATCGGCATGGGGTATGTGGGTATACCGGTTGCTGCACTCCTGGCGGACCAAAAAGGGATGGATGTTACCGGTATCCAAAGGCGTTCTCAGCGCTCTGGATGGAAGATAGATGTTCTAAATGCGGGCAAGTCTCCGTTCGAAGGTTCCGAGCCCGGGCTGAACAGCCTCCTCACAAGGGTCGTGAAAAAGGGAAGCTTCAGAGTCACCGATGATTTTTCGGTGATCAAGGATATGGATATTGTCCTCATTGATGTGCAAACCCCCACCGATGGCTCAGATCACAAGCCAAGGTACCTCTCCCTAAAAGAAGTTACAAGGCAAGCAGGGACTTATATGAAGAAGGGGACTCTGGTGGTGATTGAGTCAACCGTTGCCCCGGGCACCACACAGTTCGTTGTACAACCCATACTTGAACGAAAATCCGGATTGAAAGCGGGACGGGATTTTTACCTGGCTTATTCTTATGAGCGGGTCATGCCCGGTCGGCTCCTCGATTATATCATAAACCTTCCACGGATCGTGGGAGGCGTTAACAAAAAAAGCCGAGATAATGCTGTAAAATTGTATAAGAAAATCGTTAAAGCGAAGATTCTGTCCACAGATATTCTTACAGCCGAAACCTCTAAAACCATGGAGAATGCCTATCGAGACGTAAACATAGCCTTTGCAAATGAAATGGCAATGGCGTGTGAAAGTCTGGGTATTGATGTCTACGAGGTGCGCGAGCTGATTAATTCTCGCGCTGAAAGGCATATGCATGTGCCGGGGATCGGCGTGGGGGGACACTGTCTGCCGAAAGACACCTGGCTTCTGGATTACGGCGTTAGACAATATGGGAAGTTTTCCATCAACCCCGAATTTGTTCGGTTAGCCAGAAAGATCAATGACTTTATGCCGACCCATGCCACAGAGATGATCAAGGAGGCTCTGGCATCCAGGAAGATATCCCTCAGGGATTCTAAGATTGCCCTTCTGGGAGTCGCCTATCTTGAAGACTCTGACGACGTTCGAAATACGCCTGCCTATGACCTCATCAGAGAGGTTGAGGCACACGGTGCTGAGGTGGTGGCACACGATCCATATGTGCACACCTTTCCTGAAGCCGAACTGAGCCGCGATTTGGATCATGTGATAGAAGGATCCGACTGTATAGTAATTGCCACTAAGCATAAACCTTACTTTAAGCTAAATCTAAAAAAAGTTAAATCGCTCATGCGTACGCCCATCATTATTGACGGACGAAATGTTCTGGATCGGGCGAAGGCTGAAAAGGCGGGCTTTGTCTATAAGGGAATTGGCAAAGGATAGAAACAGAAAGATGGGGCGAAGGCCTCAAGCTCGGCAAGGTACGTAATCCATGGACGTTTTCAACGCTATCCTGCAACGGGTTGAGGAGAAGAGGGAAGATTACGATACCTATGGCTTTGAAAAGCTTGAAATGGCCGCATTGAACACGTTTTTTGACTTGGCCCAAGAGTATGACGGCCTGAAAAACCTCTATTTAGTCAGCGTTACCGTTCCCCGTGTCTATTTTGGATTACGATGCAACCTCTACGTGGTCCCTCCCAAAGGCGACACCATAGAATGGGCGGCAAACAGTCACCCTGACTCCAGTCCTGCAGACAATGAAGTGCCAGACTATGTCAAGATCGCAGATGCCCCATACCAACACGGCCAAGCCTATGTGGTGCCCATCCACGGAAAGAAAACAGCTGCCAGCCACATTCTTTTTCACGGCTCACGAGACGTAATAGGCATCTTTGAGGTGGCGCATGCGGATCAGCTCACAGAGGCTCAGCTCTTTTTCGCACAGAAGTATGTAAACCGCATAGGATACAATCTGTACAACAAATTCCTCGCCGAACAGAACATTCAGCACCTGAAGTTCATCAACAATTTGGTGGCAGATATTGAGCACAACGTAATTATACCCAACATCCATTATAGGTATT
>MAVP01000228.1 GCA_001751075.1 Desulfobacterales bacterium S7086C20
ACAAGTCTGCCTATCCCTATCCTGAAAGGAGTTATCAGAAAGCGAACAAACCGACGGCCCCACGGCGGGTGCCTTCAGAGACGGTGCTCCTCAGGAAACTGACGGCGAGAAGCGCCATCGTGATGGATGGCCGGACCGGTGAGACACTTTATGCCTTTTGCGCTAACTTGCCCGGGCAGCCGGCAAGCACTATCAAGATCCTTACCGGACTAATATCCATGAAGGCACTTAAAAAAGGAGAGATGGTATATGCCAGTGGTCGGGCCGCTCGCATGCCTCGTTCCAAAATTTATCTGCGGCGGGGCAAATCGTACCTGGCCGACGACTTGATCAACGCTGTACTAGTCGCTTCGGCCAATGATGCCAGCGTGGCGCTGGCCGAGAAAATCTCCGGATCGGAATGGGCATTCGCTAAAGTCATGACTAAAAAAGCCCGTGAAATGGGGGCCAAATTCACCGTATGCAAAACAGCAACGGGACTCACGAAAAGGGGGCAGAAGTCCACGGTGAGGGATCTGGCCGTTATCTTTAATAAGGCTATGAAAAATTGGGGATTTGCACGGAGAATGGCCCGGAAAAGGATCAAGACGAATGATGGAAAAATCCTGAAGAATCACAATAAGGCATTGTGGAATGTAGAAGGCGCCGAGGGGGGCAAAACCGGATACACAAGGGCCGCAGGGCAAACTTATGTGGGCAAGTTTCGTCGAGGAAAAGATGAACTGGTAGTGGCGGTCATGGGGAGTAAAAGCAGGTGGCAGGACGTTCGCAACCTGGTTGAATACGGCTTTGCCAGGAGGCAAAAAGGGAGAATCGCCAACGACATGACAGATGCCTCTCAAACAGGTCCGGTTTACCCGGATAGGCTCTAAGACGGAGGGGCGCCACCATAAGCGCTAAGTTATTTTGTAAACGTTCACTGGCTGCATTTTTTGAAAGATGAACATCGAACATCGAACGTCCAACATCGAATGAAAAATAAATACTCAATACCGAACATTCAACCTGTAGAGAGCCCCTCGGCCTTGAGCTCGGGGCCGAAAGGCCTCCAGGTCGTGCGACGACTATTTCTTTTTTTTCAGCCGATTTGATACTCGCAACGAAAATCTTAACTAATTCTTCTGTTTCCTGTAAAATATTATTTGGTAGTTCAGGTTTTTTAAACTCTATTTCTTCATATTTTGCCATTCAACGTTCGATGTTGGACGTTCGATGTTCGATGTTCATTTTTTTCAGTCCCTCCTGGGCAAAAACGAGTTAGCGTTTATGGGGGGCCGCCACTTGACCTTACCTTGTCCTCCCGCAACCACGTGGTCAGGATATAGACGATGTTCTTATACAAAATGGGATACTTCTCAAGGATCTCTTGAAAATCATTGCTGGAGATCATAAGCATCCGACAGTCATCCACACAGATAGCCTTGGCCGCTCTTCCCGCCTTGTCCAGCACGGCTATTTCCCCAAAACATTGAGGCTGTTGTAAAGTGTTCAAGAGACTCCCGCTCTCGTTGACGATGTTTATCCGGCCTTCCAAAATAATATATAGGGCGTCACCAGGATCACCAATTTCGAATAGCACATGTCCGGCCTCGAACTTAACATCCTGGGTGATCTGGGCAAGCATCATCATCTCCATGATGGAGAAACCTTTAAAGAGAGAGACCTTTCTTAAAAAGTGAATCCTTTCCAGGACCGGTATCATATCTTCCGTCTCCTTTGAAATAGGTTCAAATCGTTTTTGAATGCCCGGCGGCATATCCAGTATGGCCGACACCCTTAGCCAATGGTAGCTATGGGTAAGGACATGCTCATAGACATCCTCTATCTTCAATGGGGGGCCCGGTAAAGAGGCCACGTCAAAGAAAAAGCCGTCTTCAAACACAATTGATTCCAAGAGATGGAGAAATTCCGAGTGTTCATCCTTGATCAGGCTTTCCAAGTACTCAATAGATTTCGCCTTAACATAGCCGGAGCTCACCTGCTCCCGGGAGGTCTGGGTAATCCGGTAGTAAGAATCAAATATTGCCAGGTCCGGATAGAACATGTCCATTGTCTTGAATATGATCCATACGCGATGCTCGATATTCCTGGCCAGCTCGATCAATAGCAAGCTGTCGGGATTCCATGACATTATCACTTTGAAATAGCGACAGTATTCCTTGCATCGGTCTATCTCTCCGGGGAGCTTTTCGATGAATAGGTTATAGTCAAGATGAGTATTGGCTTTTTTTATCTTGGCGACGCAATTAAGCGCCTCTTTGCGAACGAGGGGAATATTGAAATCTAAAAGGATGTTGGCCAAAAAGTCCAGGGAATCCTTGGTCGGAATAAACTGTAATGTATGAAGACATTTTTCCAGCTCAAAATAGGTCTTTGACTCGATTATGGAACTAATAATGTCATAGATAATATGGAAGGACTTGCTGCCAAATAAGGCCAGATTCCTATTCAGTGTCTCGTAATCCCGGATTTGATCATATCCGATATGCTTTATATAAGCGGTTAATAGCTCGAAATCACGCATTTGTGCAGTGGCGCCTATGATGACCCCAAAGGCCCGGGGATTATCCATGCCAAAATGTCCTTCCAGTTCGGTCCTCAAGTGCGAAAGCCTCAACTCCCCCACAAGCCAGATGCCGGCCAACACCTTCTCCTGTTCTGAAGAACACAGAAGAGAACCAACTTCATTGCTCACCACTTCTTTGAGTTCCGGGGACCCATTGCGATAGGCAATAGACAGCACATACTTGCGGAGTTGGGCAGGAAGATCCATGCCCATCAATACATGAATCACATCCGCATTGGAAGGCCCAAGTCCTGCCATTACTTTTAAACAGGCCTCCCTTAACTGAGGATCTGCTTCGCGACTGAAAAGAGACTCCACGTCGCTGATCAATTTGAGCACGCTCAATTCTCCAACAATTGAAACGGCCTCCAGCCTTACCTCTCTATCTTCATTTTTAAGGAGCCTGGCCAAAATGAAATTCAAGTCGGGTGAATAATTGTTGCGGATGATATTGAGGATGTAGAGATATCCGAACCGATCGCTACTTTCGGCCACGACCTTCCGGTACTGCTCAACAACGTAGTTCGCCTCTAAACTTACCAGGGAGTCGAAGGCCCGCTCCAGGGGAACCCGCCGGAGCACAGATTTTTTCAGGGAAGAAACGTAATCACCGGGGATTCGGGACACCACAAAGATCATGGCT
>MAVP01000229.1 GCA_001751075.1 Desulfobacterales bacterium S7086C20
TCCCGAGAACGTTTGTATTGTTCCTCCCCGTCAATATGATGTTGACAAGATACTGGGACTTATATGTGTATTCCGTGTTTTCATCGTGCACGGTGGAAAAAGTCCCTTCAAAGGAGGGGTCGATATAGGCGTTATATGTCAAATATTTTGGCCAGAATTTTTCCACCAGATCATAAAGAGCCGGATCTCCTGCCTTCATTTCTTCTTTGTTGTGATAAGGGTACTCGTCTCCAAAAGATTTCCCATCGCCCTGTGGATCATGATCCCACAATCCGAAAAAGATATCGAAACCAGTGATGATATATTCATGAGGTGCGAGGCGACCATAATGATAAATATCAGCCTCGACCGCTGCCTTTTCAGCCTCGATTATCTCTTGATGGTACTCAGGCAGTATATCCTCCAGTCCTTTGTCATGAACGAGATGCATTATCTCTTCATATGAAGCATCCCGCGTATATCTTTCCCCTGGCCTTCCCGAGTTGTGGATGTATTCATAACTTCCTTCCACAGGTGATTCAGTGGCATACAAATCCTGGAGTCTGAGCTCTGAATCACGCAGTATGGGACGCGTGGCAAAAGATTTTATCTCTGTGTCCGTATATAAGAGAGTGGCTCTTACCTCGGCCATTCTGTTGGCCAGCGCGGTTTTGTCAAAACCGTATTGCGTACCTGGAGCATCGGCAAGATGGTATTTCAGGATCTCTCGTGCTCGAACGACCTGAAGGTCGCTCACCCCGGATTGGGCAAAGATATGGATGGGCTTGCCATTGGGAGCCATATGCTTGGTGTATTTTGAGAATATGCCATTCAAGGTTTTACCCAGCTCTTCAGGTAGAGATACAACTCCATAAGGGGATGTCGAGGTATCGATACTGCCCAATACGTCATAGTTAATATCGATTTCGTCAGGCACATCATATTGAACCTCTGCTAGCGCCTTTTCCATTCTGGCTCTTCTGTCATCCTGTCCTGCCTGCTCTGGTTCGTTGTTATTCCCGGCAGGGTTTTCATTCTGTGTTCCGCAGGACAAAAGTGAAAATACCATAATAATGGATAAGACCATCATTAATTTTTTCATTGTCAGCCCCCTTTGATATTGGGATATACTCTCATTATAGGTGGATGCTTATAAAATGGAAGCGTATTAAAGAATATTAGTGAAATCAAGCACATATTAAAAGATCGCTCCGGGTATTTCTTGTGTGTTGTATGAAAAAAAGCGGTTTGAAAATGACAAATATAAAGAAAGTGATAGTACTGTGATTATGGCAGTTCTCCTCAAAATTGAGTTCTGGTGAACCAGTGGTTCGTCACCATTATTTCATATGAAGCATCTGCGAAATCCGGATATCCGCCGAAGAACTCCCGATCATGATGTTGAAATCTCCGGGTTCAACAATCCATGCTTTGGTCTTTTCGTCATAAAAGGCAAAAGCATCCTTTTCAAGAGTGAAGGTCACCGTCCTTTTTTCGCCGGCCTCAAGAGCGATGCGTTGAAACCGTTTTAACTCCATAATCGGTCGAACCACGGAAGAGTATTCGTCACTCACGTAGAGCTGCACCACTTCATCTCCGGGATGGTCACCGGCATTTTGAATATCGAGACTCACAGTCGCCGATGTAGAGGAGGTGGCATGGGTTTGAAGGTTCGAATAGGAAAACGTCGTGTAGCTCAATCCGTGACCGAAAGGGAAAAGCGGCTCTGCTTTTGATTGAAAATACCGGCCGGGACGGCCTGCCCGCATCATGTTATAATAAATCGGCACCTGCCCGACATTCCTGGGCACGGTCATGGGAAGCTTGCCTCCCGGATTTACTGCACCGAACAGCACATCTGCCACAGCATTCCCGGTCTCCTGTCCCAGGTACCAGCCGTCAAGAATCGCAGGAACATGGTCCTTGATCCACTCGATGGCAAGAGGCCGCCCATGCAACAGCACAACCACTACGGGTGTCCCGGTGGCATAGACCGCTTCAACCAGTGCCTGCTGTTGTCCCACCAGTCCCAGGTCATCCCGGTCTTCATTCTCCTTGCAGGTGATTTCATTCCCTCCGACAACCACGACAGCCACATCCGATTTCTGTGCGATCGAAACGGCTTCGATTATATTTTCTCTTTCAAGATCTTCTAAGCTGACGCCCTCTGCAAAGAGCACTCCTACCTCGTCACCCACATGGTTTCTGATGCCATCGAGAACAGAGACGAAATAGCGAACATTTGGCGTTGCATAACCACCCAGCAGCTCTTCATCGGCATTAGGTCCGATAACGGCTATCCTGCTCAATTCTGCCCTATTAAGGGGAAGCGTATTGCCTTCATTCTTCAAAAGAATGATAGCCTTGCGAGCCACTTCAAGAGCCATTTTATTGTGGGCAGGATCGTTCAATATCTCCCCGGCATTTTCCCGGGGATTGGTGAGACGATCGAGCTGGTTGAAATAATCCATACCCAAATCCCGTCCGCGGATGGAATCGGAATACATCACCACTTGGTAGTCGGTTTTGCCTTTATCTCCCGACATCTCATAATCCTGCCATGCCACAACTTCTGAGCCATCATCAAACAAACCGAGTTGGAACTTGGCTCTAAGGACATTTTTAACCGCCCTATCGAGAAGGGCGGCTGGTATGGCCCCATTTTTCACTCCTTCTTCCAGCGGAGCTCCGTAGGCGCGCCCGGTATCCCACGACCGCTCCCAGGCTAATTCTGTGTCAATGCCCACTTCCAAAGAAAGCCGGGCAGCCTCTGCCCATGTCTTTGCGGCTCGCATAAATTGCATCAGGTTGAAAATATCATTGTTGTCAGAGACGACCAAGCCGTCAAAACCAAATGTATCTCTGAGGATATCATCCATGATATGCGTATTGGAATGACAGGGGATTCCGTTCAGGCTGTGGTGCGCCGGCATGATGCTGCCGACATGTGCCTCTTCCACAGCAGCCTTGAAGGACGGAAGGTGTATTTCATGGAGGGTCCGTTCCGACACATCGAAGGCCGACCCATTCAAACCGGCAATCGGTTCCCCATCTGCAATATAATGCTTGGCCGTTGCTATAATATGGCTCTCATCGAAGCGCTGTTCCCCTGTGCCTTGCAATCCTTTGATAAATGCAACACCGATCCTGGAAACGAGGTATGGGTCCTCCCCGTAGCTTTCTTCTGTTCTGCCCCAGCGTGGGTCTCGGGC
>MAVP01000230.1 GCA_001751075.1 Desulfobacterales bacterium S7086C20
CTATTTTCTAGGTAGTGCCCATCCATAAATACTTTACAAATCAATGGGCACTAACGTAAGTTTCCAATTCAGAAATGAGCAATTTTCCACAAGGTCAAGGAGAACAAGAGGTTGCGCGGAGGCATACCGTGGTATGTCGCACAAGCAACCGTGCCGTTTGACGCCGAGATTGTGGAAAAGGGCCATTTCTGGATGGAAACTAGGTAACAAGACCTTTGCGTAACTCCGTCTTACTCTTGGGTATGAGGTTTCAAAGGTTCTGTAATAAAGGTCTCAAAATGTTGGCTTACAAGGAGAG
This sequence comes from Desulfobacterales bacterium S7086C20, assembly GCA_001751075.1. Lineage (GTDB taxonomy): Bacteria > Desulfobacterota > Desulfobacteria > Desulfobacterales. The sequence goes on from MAVP01000230.1 coordinate 299, forward strand.
ATAGCCGTGGACATACTTCAAACATGTGGTGATTCACCTAAAGTACTGGACACCATTCTGTCATCGATCCAGCATATAATCATCCTGATTGACTATGACGGTAATATCCTCTTTGCCAACCCGGTTGTTGAGCGAGTGTTTGGCTTCACTCCTAATGAGCTCAAGGGCAAAAATCTGTCCATCCTGTTTAGATCACGAGATTTAACGTATCTATATCCAAATTTGCTTCACATGGCTAAAAAAAACAAGCCCTTTGAAGGCGAAGTCATGCTCATGCGTAGAGACAAAACCCGCTTTTTCGCTTTCATGGTGTTTCGACCATGTTTTGATTCAAGAAAGGACAAGTCTTTAGTCGTTGTCTACATTCAGGACATTGATATACAGAAACAATGCGAAAAGGGCTTCAGAGACACCCATTACATGGACTTAGTAAAGGTGGCAGATGGCATAGCCCATGAACTCAGGAACCCCTTGGTGGCAATCGGCGGGTTTGCGAAGAGACTTTATAAATCACGTAAAGCCGATGATGACAAAAAATACTATGAGGGAGTCTTGGACAATGTGAAAAGACTTGAGGGGTTGGTGGAAAAAGTTGAATTCTTTGCCCACCTTCCCAAGCCATGTATGAAAGAGCAATCTAATAGGGCTATGATGAAAGAAGCCTTACAGCCTTATCTTCAACAAATAGAAGAGTGCAAAATTGAATTGATTAATGAGATAGAGGATGTGAATCTTTTTGTAGACAAAAGCCTTGTTGTCAGAGCATTTTGCATCTTGATTGAAAACGCCTTGGATGCTCTCACTGAAGGAGGGCAAATACGGATTTGCAGCGAGACAAAGGACAATGACTGCAGGATATGCGTAGCCGATACCGGTTGTGGAATTTCGTCCGAAGACATTCCATATGTCTTTGATCCATTCTTCAGGACTAAACCTGACAGAGTGGGGATAGACCTGGCGGTAGTAAAGCGGATCATGGATAGCCATGTGGGCAGTGTGGAAGTGACCTCAAAACAGGGCCAAGGTACAACGTTTTTTTTGGTGTTTCCGCTGGAACGACGTCGTTCTATACGCGTGTGTCGTTTAGACGATTGAGCACGGACCACTTTCTCCCAACTAATTGGGAGAAGACCCCAAGTTATAAACTGGTGGAGGTTTGATGCCTACAATGCGCCCTCTTGCACTGAACGATGGCCCAGCCGTTGTTTCATATCTGCGCCGGTTTCCGCCCGAGATATCCGAACTCACCTTCACGAACCTTTTCGTTTGGCGAAAATCCAGGCCCGTCTACATTGCAGAGATAGACGATTCTCTAGTTTTTCTTACCAACACAGGCCAAAACAGAGAGGAGGACAAACTCGTCTTGGGTTATCCCGTGGGCAAAGTGTCTCTGCTGGGTGTTGCAGAGGCCTTGGACATTGACGTGGCAGGTTTCATTCGCATTCCGGAAAATGTGGCCAAGACACTCCAGGATGCGAACGTGGCGATCAAAAAGGACAGAGACAATTCCGATTACGTGTATCGTGTGACGGATTTGGCCGAACTGCCAGGGCGCCGTTTTCACAAGAAACGCAACCTCATCAAGCAATGCCTTTCAACCTACCCATGTCAATACGAACCCTTTTCACAGGGACTTATGATCGAATATTCCGACATGCAAGATCGCTGGTGCCAAGCCCGGCAGTGTAAACATGAACCTGGATTATGCAATGAATATGTGGCGATTCGGGAAATGTTTGACCATTATTTGGATCTTCCCCGGCTCATTGGTGGAGCGATTCGCATTAACGGGGCTATCCAGGCATACGCAATTGGTGAAGAACTTAACCCAGGAACGGCCGTATGCCACTTCGAGAAAGCCATGCCCGGATTTCGTGGTCTTGGCCAGCTCATTAATCAGTGGTTTGCCAGACATACATTAAAGAACTTCGAATTTGTGAACCGGGAACAGGATCTTGGGATTCCTGGGCTTCGCCAGGCCAAAGAGAGTTACTACCCTCACCACATGGTTGAAAAATTCAATGCTTGGTTCTCAGCTGACCGTTATGACAAGGCCTTTCCTGTTGAGCCTCGCGAATGTGAAAGGCATGAGGTCGACAACGTGTTGTGAAGGAAAGGGGGCCTTTATGTCTGTGTGGCTTTGTGGCCGTACAGAGCGCACATAACAGGGTCCTTGCCCTTGAGGCTTAATGCCCGAAAACGGCATCCCCCCTTACAATCAGAAAGAGAAGGACATGGATCACATTCTAGCTGGCTGATCGGAAGGGGCTTAGACTGCTTCCAGGCGACTTCCAGCCCATCTTGCAGGGATCCCAGTGGTTCTTCGGTATAGAAGCCGCACTTCAGAACATCCCCTTCGGCTGTAACAGTGCACAAATGGTAGCCGCAGGCAAACGGTTCGTCGGTACCATGGTAACTCCCTCCTGTGGCATATCTCAGAAACGGGGCTCCTTCCTCGGGGGTGACCCAAAACTCCGGATTCTCTGAAAGCCGGCCGGTTGCACATGGCACATCGATGTTCCATTCGGTCGGCTCCAGGCCTTCAATCCATTTTGCCAGCCTGTCGAACTTTTTGAGATTGTGGCGATGTACCATTGTGGCGATTGAAATGGATATCCCTTTCTCTCGGACTATTTCTATCCCGCGAACGGTCTGATCAAAGGTCCACGGGCCTCGCAAGGCTTCATGACCGCCCTTGAGCCCGTCCAGGCTGAACTGAATCTCATCAAAGTGGCTCAACATAGAAACGTCTTGCTTTCTGATCAGCGTTCCATTGGTAAGAAGAACTTTCCGGACACTAAAGCGTGGCAGGGCATTTATCAATGCACGAAGATCGGGATACAGAAGCGGTTC
>MAVP01000231.1 GCA_001751075.1 Desulfobacterales bacterium S7086C20
AGGCCGAACACGCCTCCCAGAAGGAAGATGGTAATAGGCTCAAACGCGTTGACCATTACCTCGACAGATCTTTTGACCTCACTGTCATAATAGTCGCCCAGGCGTTTGAAAGAATCATCCAGGGTGCCTGTGGACTCCCCATTTCGAACGGCCCCCAAGAGTAGCGGAGGAAAATCTCCTGCATTCTCAAAGCCTTCAGCGAGCGTCTGACCGAGCTGAACCTCCTGATGGACCATTGCCAATTGGGCTTCAAGGTGCCGGTTACCCAAAACACCATCTGTCAACATCTTGAATATGTCACTGATCTTTAAGCCCGTACTGTACATGGTTGCAAAGTTATGGCTCAACCGGGCAAAGGCCACGTTGCTGATAATGTTACCTATCATCGGAACTTTCAGCAGGTATTTATCAAATATTCTGCCTCCGCTTTGGTCCTTTTGAAAAATGTAAAGGCCGGCGATGGATGCGAAAATCAAACCGATTATCCATGGCCAATTTGTCTTTAGAAAATCACTTGTCCTAAGAACAGCTCGTGTGACATCAGGCAGATCAACCCCCATCTCAGTCAGAAGCCCCGCCATCTGAGGCAGGACATACCCAACCCACACAGCAATTACAGCCGTGATGGCAACAGTAATGAAACAGGGATATATGGTCGCCCTTTTGATAGTTGATGTGATGCCTTCCTTCCATTCAAGAAAGTCGGACATGTCTTTCAGGCATTTCGGTAACGTGCCTGATTGTTCCCCTATCCTTATTACAGCCAGGTCGAGTTTGGGGAAAATCTTAGGGAACCCTTTCATTGCCTCATATAGAGTTTTTCCGTCTTCCAAAGCCCCCCTGATCTCTTCAATGGTCTTCTTGAGGGCCTTGGAAGGGATTGATCTGGCATTTTCATCAAGGCCTGCAAGAACCGGCAAGCCGATATCCAGGGTCTGTGAAAATCTTCGATAAAATTCAATGATCATTCGTTGCTTGACTTTTCCCCCTCCAAGTTGGCCAGCCAGGCTGCTTTGTTTGATCGGATTGCTCTTTACAAGGGTGAGGCCCTGTTTTATAAGGCGACCTTCAACATCGGCAGCGCCTAAGGCAAATACCGTTCCCTTGAGAAGTTTGCCCGCATCATTTATGGCCTGGTAACTGTACCTAGGCATACGCTGCCACCCGAAAGACCTCTTCAAGGGAGGTTTCCCCGTTGACTGCCTTTTTGAGGGCCTGTTTAAGTAAAAGACTGGTTCCGGATTTGATTGCCGCGTCTTCAATGGTGCTATGAAGGGCTCCATTGAAAATAAGCTCTTCTATTGCACGGTCTACTTCAAGAACCTCATAGATCCCCGTACGTCCTCGGTAACCGGACTGGCGACAGTTGTCACAGCCATTGGCCTTTGGGAGTTCGACAGGTGGCTCAAGCCCATTACGGACAAAGGCCTTTTTGTCTTCAGACCCGGTGGGCACCATGGTAGAACAATGAGGGCAGATCTTCCTTAATAGCCTCTGGGCTACAATCATGGTCAATGATGAGGCAACAATATTCGCATTTACTCCAAGGTCGAGCAGCCTGTTAATAGCGGATGCAGCGTCATTGGTGTGCAGGGTTGACAGGACTAAATGGCCGGTAATGGAAGCCCTCATGGCCAGTTCGGCAGTCTCCTGATCCCTTATCTCACCTACGAGGATGATGTCAGGGTCTTGCCTCATGGCTGCTCTAAAGGCATTTTCGAATGTAAGGCCGGCCTTGGGATTTACTGCTGTCTGCCTGATGGTTGGTATAACATATTCGATGGGGTCTTCAATGGTCATCGAATTGACGTGTGAACTGTTTATGGTCATAAGGGCAGAATAAAGTGTGGTTGTTTTGCCGGAGCCAGTGGGTCCTGTGGAAAGGATAAGGCCATAAGGGCGCCTGATATTTTTTAAAAACCTGGCAAGATCCTCTTTTTCGAAACCGAGTCTTTCGAGATCGCCAACCACCTTGCTGTAAATCAGAAGCCTCATCACCACTGTTTCACCTAACTGTGTCGGGAAGGTAGATACCCTCATATCAAATTGCGCAGCACCGCCCAAGTAATTGATACGGCCGTCATGAGGTATGTTTGGGTTGGATATGTCCATGTCCGCCATTATCTTACAACGGGTAACTATGCTCTGCTGAAAACTCTTTGGAAGGAGATACTGCTGGTTTAAAACGCCGTCAATCCGGTAATAGACTCTCACCAGATTGGTATCGGGCACTATATGAATATCGCTCGCTCCAAGCACATATCCCTTATCAATCAAAAGATTGAAAAGCATTACTACGTTACTCTCTTCAAATTCGCCTTCCCCCAACCCGGCTGTATGGATTATACTTTCAATATCATTATCAATGGTCAGCGCAGTCTTGTAGTAAAGTTCAATGGCCTTTGAAACCCATTCCTTGGAGGCGATAAAGGTTTCAACCCTGCATCCGGTCATCCGGGACAATTCATCTTTTGCCACAACATCAAAAGGGTTTGCGGTGGCCGCCTTAAGGACTGTTCCTTCCTTTTCAAATGGAAAGATCCCATGACTACTGACGAATTTCTGGGGTATTTTGGTAATCAGTTCGTAATCGACTTTTACGGATTCGGTATCCAGTATCTGAGCTCCGCTCTGAACACCTATAGCCATTTGAAGTTGCTCCTCAGTGACCCAGTCCAACCTTAAAAGGATGTCCCCTAACATTGCGCCGGTCTTTTTTGTTTCAGACAATGCCATTTCAAGCTGGACGTTATCAATAAAGCCCATTTCGGTAAGTATGTCTCCGATACGTTTTTTCATTTTACATGCCTTTTGGTTGAGTGGTTTTCTTTTGGGTCATTATGGATCCATCTTCCTGGCGAGCCACAAACATTCTAAGAACACTAATTCTGTCCCCAACCCTCTTTTTCTCTTTGACAGAAATCGGAGCATCAGCGTTGTTCAGCAATGCCACGTAATATCTTAAGGCCTCATCGTATCTTTCCAATTTGTCATAGGCCACTGCCATGTTGAAAAGCAAAAGGGGGTTATTTTCAGATAGTTTCTCTGCTCTTTTGTACCAGGTCAAAGCCTTATTTAACTCTTCGAGGTGACTCAAGGCCACACCACGGT
>MAVP01000232.1 GCA_001751075.1 Desulfobacterales bacterium S7086C20
GGCGCCGCATACTAAAGTGATCTGGAAACGGCCTGAGCTGGTTTATATTGGGAATGATAGCGGATCACGTGCTGATACGCATTCCTCTTGCGGGCAAAAAAAGATCCGGGGAGAATGAAATGAAATTTAAAAAAACAGTCTTCAGATGATACCTTAGACTTGGTCTGCCGCATGAGGCATCCATATTTTGAGTATTGAATGTTATTGTGGAAACAACTTCTTATTTTTTCATTTTTTATTTATTAACCAAGGGAGCAAGTCATGCATGATAAAAAGGTATTGGTCACTGGGGGAGCGGGTTTCATCGGCTCTCATTTAGTGGAAAAACTGCTTGAAAAAGGTTACAAGGTCATTGCCTTTGATAATTTTTCATGGGGCTCTAGGGAAAACCTCAATTCCGTTGAGAGCGAACATCTACAGGTAATTAAAGGGGATGTGATAGACCTTAAATCTCTCCGAACAGCGGCCAAGGATGTCAATCTTTTGTTTCACCTTGCCGTCTTAAATCTACGTGTGGGACTTGAGGATCCCATTTCAGCTTTTCAGGCGAATGTCAAAGGCACACTAAATATATGTATGATAGCCAAGGAGAACCGAAACATAAAAAGGACCATATTCACCTCTTCGGGAGCGGTATATGGCAGGCCAAGGTATCAACCAAGGGACGAAAAGCATCCGCTCGATGCCACAAACCCCTATGCGGCTGATAAAGTGGCAGGAGAGATGTATCTCAGAGCATTCTATGAAAGCTGGGGCATACCCTATGTTATCTTGAGGCTTTTTAACACCTTCGGACCTAGGTCCCAACAAACCGCGTACGCAGAGGTTATCCCGAAATTCGTTGAAAGAATTGCCCGTGGCCTTCCACCGATAATTTTCGGCACGGGAAAACAGCGGATGGATTTTACTCATGTCAAAGATATTGTTGACGGGATAGTTGGCGCCGCCGAATCGGATAAGGCACTTAATGACGTGATGAATCTGGCCTCCGGACAAGATGTTTCAATAAACGAACTCGCAGACCTTGTCTTGAAGTTGCTTGGAAAGACCGGTGAAATCCAGCCGGTTTATGATGAACCAAGGCCGCATGAGAAGCCGGTCCTGGAAGAGATGCCGAGCCCAATTGTCAGTATCGCCAAGGCAGAACAACTTGTCGGTTACAAACCGATGGTACCGTTTGAAGACGGAGTAAAGGAATACATCGAACAGTATCGATTGAAGCAAGTAGCTTAAGCACGATCAAGGAATTTTCAAAATGGCTGTTTCTACCGCAGTTGATAAGGTAAGTATTTCAAATGTGCGAAAGGACTTTCCCGTTCTGCAAGACCACGTCTATCTGGACAATGCGGCTGCAGGCGCAGGCTGCAGGACCGTTTATGAAGCGACGGAAGAATATACTAAGGAATATTCTCGAAGCCGGATGGGTATCCGGTCAAATCTTGGCGATTGGCATGAGAAAATCTTACAAACCAAGCAGCAATTTGCTCAGTTGATCGGTTGTGAAAAAGAAGAGGTATTCTTTGTACCGACGACTTCCACCGGCATAAATGTCGTGGCAAAGCTAGTCGCATCTGAAAGAGGGGAAAATATCGTCACGAACGATATGGAATTCTTGTCCAACCTGATTGCCTGGCTTGGACAACGGGAAAATGGCGTCGAGGTTCGCTTTGCCAAGAGCAGAGACGGGAGGCTATTGCCGGAAGCCATTAATAAGGAGTTGGACAAGAGAACCGCCGTTTTGAGCATCAGCCAAGTAACTTGGGGAAATGGGTTTCGTCATGACATAAAAACACTCAGTGAGATTGCCCATGAAAATGACGCCTTCCTTGTGGTTGATGGGATCCAATGTGTCGGTGCCATGAAAATAGACGTAAAAAGAGAAGGGATAGACTTCCTTGTTTGCGGAACGCACAAATGGCTGCTCGGGCCAGGAGGCGCGGCATTCCTTTACATGCGTAAGGAGCTTGCAGAGGATCTTAATCCTTTATTCACATTCCTGCATATGATGGACAAAGAGTTTATTGAAAGAAACGTCTTCGACGAGTTCGATTCATATGAGATGGAATACGGCCCGATATCACAAAAGCACGATATGGTAATGTTCAATCGGGCTGCCTATGCCGGAAGCTGGGCTGCAATGAATCTCATCCTCAAGGTGGGTGTTGATCAGATAGAAAAAAGAATTAAGAGGATTTGCGAATACTTAATCAAGCAACTTGTAGAGGCCGGTTTTGAGTTGCGGACCCCTGAGGATCCGACCGAAAGATTCGGAATCGTAAATATTAAGGTCAAAAACCACAGGGAAGTAGCACAATTCCTAAGAAATGAACGGAAGATTATCGTTGCGCCAAGGTTGTCTGGAATAAGAGTTTCACCTCATTTCTTCAATACCAAGGAAGACATAGACATAATTATCAAAGAGCTGAAGCGCTTTGCTCCCCAGTAAGGTCGGCTGGTCATACCGAAGATCTTATAATTTATATCAAGTTTCTTATCATACTTGTGTGCCAACGCCTGCAGATAAGAGGTATTTTTCCTCTTCTTTCGTTCAACTAATTTGGAAATGATCCTTTTGTTATTAACCGTCTCACTCAACCGCTGGGGCCAAAGCAGGTCTCAACCTGGTACCACTTGACTTCTTCTTCCATGTGGTGCAGATACCGCTTCTTCCATTCCTTTACGTGCTCTAAGCGTACCTCCCTCGCGCCGGTGCGAAGCGCTTCCTCCTCCACCCTTTTCCTCACTCGTTTCCTCACAAAAAAGGGGACCTTGGTCACTGCTTCCTCTGCCTCCTGGCTCCATGCAAGCTTCATAGCTAAGCTCCCTGATACAGTCTTTCCTTTCCTCTTTGATGAAAACATACTCATTTTAGTGCCCCGGAGCCTTGACCTGGGTCAAGGAGGGGCGGCTCGGGAGGGCAGGAGGACACGGGCTACGACCAGAGAGAAAGCAATCTTGAGAACAAGGGGAAGGCTAAGAGTCAGAATCAATCGTCGTGGTGGGATGAACAGGCTGAGATTCTTATGATTTCTCTTATCATTTGATCCAAGGGAGTATGTCGAATCCAGCCTCCG
>MAVP01000233.1 GCA_001751075.1 Desulfobacterales bacterium S7086C20
AATTAGTAATTTATTTGTTGTTCGTTCGATTCTATTCCGATTGCTTTAAATTGATCGTACTAAATCTAACGCGGCGGCTCAGGATCGCCGAGGAACGAGGCGTATCTCTGAAGCAGAATGTTGAACTGAGCCGCCTCTGGCGGCAGATTTCTTTTGCCTGATTTTCCGTGGCGTATCTCATGCCAACTTACACTCTATATGGTTTGAAATAATGAACCTCCATGAATAGTTCGATACCAGTAAGTGACAACAAACTAGGTATTTTACTAACCCTTTTTATATGGAGGTTCATTATGAACGCAAAGAAGTCAAGACACAGTAAACTCTACAACCGTATGACGGAAGCCATGCAACTGCAAAGCTTCGCGCCTAAAACACAGTACACGTATCTTAGAGCAGTGCGTCGTCTGGTCGCCTTTTATGATGATAAATCACCATACCGAATTACGGAAGAAGAACTTTGTCAATATTTTCTACATCGTAAAAATGTCGATCAATGGTCACCTACAGCCTGTCGGATCGCACTGTGTGGCATCAAGTTCTTCTACCAAAAGACACTCAATCGTAAATGGACAAAAGCCAAGTTGATTAAGCCTAAAAGAGAAGATAGGCTGCCTGTCGTATTGAGTGTTGAAGAAGTTCGTAAGGTACTAAAATGCATTCATCCTTTTAGGCATTATGCCATCTTAGCCACAATCTACTCCTGCGGGTTACGGATCTCCGAAGCCATACAGCTACAGGTTAACGATGTCAAAAGTGATCGTGGATTTCTGCATATCCGAGGTAAAGGATCTCGAGATCGATATATTCCACTAGCACCAAGAACCCTTGAGATTCTTCGAATGAATTGGAAACGACATCGAAATCCAATATGGCTCTTTCCCGCACCGAATCATAGTGGACGAGAAGAAGCAACGGCGACAACCCCTATCGTACATAAAACATTCAGAGATGTGCTTAAAGCGGCTGTTTACAAGGCAATGGTACATCCTAAAACACGGCCGCATACCTTCAGGCATTCCTATGCAACGCATCTGATGGAGCAAGGCGTCGATATACGTGTCATCCAGCAATTACTCGGGCATGCCTCACTGGTGACAACGATGATTTATACCCGGCTGACTGAACCAGCCATTAAGCCAGCGACCAAGATCATCCACAAGCTCATGGAAGATATCTGATAGGCATGTCATGCCGGAACTGGCGGATGTCTTCCGCCTGCATGGCCCGGCGTATCTAGCCAAGTATCATAATAAGTTACTGCCCAGCCATCGGCGGGTCATGCAGGACGTACGCGATTGTCGCACCGAGGCCCAAGACGGACATGTCTACACCTGTCCTCAGTGTCAGCGCAAGCGGTACGTCTATCATTCCTGTAAGAATCGACATTGCCCCAAGTGTCAAAACGATAAGGCCGATCAGTGGCTGGCACAGAAGCAGGCCTTGCTGCTGCCGGTGACCTACTACATGGCCACTGTTACCTTGCCTGCTGAACTACGATCACTAGTACGCAGCCACCAGAAGGCACTTTACAATCTAATGTTTAAAGCCTCCAGTGGAGCTTTGCAGAAGCTGGCCAAGGATCCCAGGTTCATTGGGGGCACCCTCGGCATGCTAGGCGTCCTGCAGACCTGGAAAAGAGACCTGGGCTACCACCCGCATATTCATTATCTCATTCCAGGCGGTGGCTTGGCACCGGACGGTAAGACCTGGTGTCCAGCCAGGTATGATTTTCTCATGCCGAAAAAGGCCGCCGCAAACATCTTTAAGGCTAAGTTTAGAGATGGCCTAAAAAGAGTGGGGCTCTTCAAACAGGTTCCCCCCATCGTCTGGCAAAAGAAATGGGGTATTGACATTGAGGCCGTTGGCAGTGGAAAAGAGGCTTTGAAGTACCTGACGCCTTACATCTTCCGCGTGGCGCTGAGCAACAAGAACATCCTGAAGGTCAGCAACCGAGATGTCAGCTTCCGATACGTTGACCGAAAGACCAAGAAGCCTCGAATCCTTGAGTTACCCGCTGAGCAATTCATGTCGCGTTTTCTGCAGCACGTCTTGCCTAAGGGGTTTCAGAAGGTTCGCACCTTCGGACTCTATCACCCGAAACAGCGACACAAACTTAAGGTTGTCAAAGAGCAGTTGCAGCCGAAAGAATCAACCGCTGTAACCAAGGACACATCAAAGCAGAACAGCGGAGCAAAGCCGCCTGTTCGCTTCCATTGTCCCTGCTGTAAGGTTGAAATGATCCGTACCGGAAAAATCAACAGTCAACGAGGCCCACCAACGTGATACTCCGATTCGTTATGCATAACATTGAGTCATCACAACAAAGCCGACGTCGGTACGGTCCAAAGAGTCTACGTCTTCACCTCGTCAAAAGTCAAGAAACAGGTCCCAAAACAATACGCGGCCCCCCTCAATACACGGGCGAAAATACCCACCCACTAGCATACCGCCCATTTCATCTCTCAAATGTGGCGTTGCCAACACCTGGCTCCCTTCAAAGCAATTTCCAATCGCCTTCTAATCAATGGCTCTGTTTCAACCATGAGATGCAGTCGGACCTAGGGTCCGCTGCGATCTCTTTTTCGTTCGTTATGCATTCTGTATTCCTTAGAGAAAGTCTTCTGCGATCATTTTACAGATGCCGTCTAAGCCTGGAAAAACCGACGCGTGGCTTACTCCATAATTCGAAATCATTGTTTCCAGTTTGTTAATGCAACTCTTGCTAATAGTCCATTTGTACAAAAAATCACTACGATATGGGGCTTTCGGATCCGGATGGACAGTAAAGCTTCCCGATTGCGCCGTGATTCGTGGAGTAACATGATGCGGAGTGAAGGAAGCCGTGGAGTCAATATCAAAGGGTGAACTTTCTCGTGATGGCTCATCAAGTTCGCGAACGTCGCTAATAACGTAGATCGCTGCATCGTTCTCAGGATTGGTCTCTTGGCACGCGAAGTACACTGCGATTAGG
>MAVP01000234.1 GCA_001751075.1 Desulfobacterales bacterium S7086C20
ATTGCCAGATTTTTCTCTGTACTCTCTGTGGTTTCATTACTCCGCAATCCGCAATCCCAAATCCAAAATTGTCTCTTGAAACTCCTTGTTTTATATCGCTTAATACTGTATGATATTTTTTTTTTTTTCTTGAAAAGGTGATGGTGGTGTTCTGGTCCAAGCGAAGAATGGTCTCATTCGGTAAGCGTATCGCTGCCCGACTTCGTTCTCCAACCCGGATGGTATCGCCTGGACAAAAATCATCATTTAATCTTGCGGGAAGCCATTCTGTGTTCCCCGCGCTTCTGACCTGGACGTTCCCTTGCGCTGATACAACCTGAGCAACCCATTGGTCGGGTCTCTCTTGAGCCATAGCGCCAGAAGACAAATACCCTGTTATTAGAATTGTGAATAATGATAAGGCTATAAGCCAACCTCGCATTCGGGTCATTAGTAAACCTCCTTTTATTTGTCTTCCAGGCAAAATACCCCGTTCCAATCTTCCATTGGAGGGCTCTCCCTATACTTCTCGCATAACTTCAAATAGAATGTGGAAGGTCCGTCTTTTCCGTGAATGTTCTTTAACTCATAAAACCACTTCCAAGCCTCCTCCCAACACCGACTCCTGTAGGCAAAGAGCGCTTCGGCAAAAGTTGTACAAAGCATTTTCTGTTGTTCACTAGAGTCTCCCAGCTGACATATCAATTCGTGAACAATCACCGGTCTTGATTTCCCAACAAAAAGGAATGTGCCAAGCTCTCTAGTCAGGAAGCCATCCAGTTGATCCAATACGTCTCGAGATACCAATTTTTTCGTATTCAGGTATTTATTCAAGCCTTCTATCCTTGAGGCCGTATTAACGATGTCTCCTGTAGGGCGATACTCGTAATGGTCAATAGCTCCCACATTACCCAGAAACATGCGTCCGGAATGAAGCCCGATACGTGTTGGCAGGTGTATAGAGTCAGACGTCTGATTAAATCGGTGCACTGCGTTGGAAATACCCAGCGCTGCAAGGCAGGCCTGTTTCCTGAGAGTGGCATCCGGATTTGGCGCTCCCCATATGGCCAGCATGCTATCTCCCTGTATTTCTGCTACGATTCCCGCATGCTGAGTCACCGGCTCAAAAATGGCCTCAAAGTATTTATTCATGAAGGTATGGAGTTCCGTCGGCTCCATGGATTCCGACAGGGTGGTATATTGTTCGATATCCGTAAACAGACAAGTCCCGTAAACTATTTGTCCGCTTGTTTTGAGGTCCGCGATGTTTCTTGCTAACTGGTCTGCCAACTTTTTAGGCAGGTAGTATCCAAGGGCCTTTCTGATATTCTCCCGCTCCTCATTTGAGTCGATATATTTCCACGCGAGGGCACTAACGACGGAAAAGGGCGCTTGAAAAAACAAAGGAATGACAATCGGATACCAGGTACCAGCGTACTTGAATTGGTATTGGGCACTAATCAGAAAAAGTACGCTTAATCCGATCGTGAAAATTAGGGACCCGGCAGTGGGTAGAAGATAACAAAGAAGGCCAAGCACTATACCCCAAACAAAAATCACAATGATATTGGCCCCAAGCCCCAGTGGCTGAACAGGCATGTTCTCCAATAGGTTTGCGAAAGCCGTGGCGGCGATTTCAACACCACTGATATCTAAACCGGATGGCTGAGAGAAAACGGTATGAAAGCCATCTTTTTGTTCAGGCCGCAAACGTTCCGAAAGCCCAATGAAGACTGCCTTGGCCCTGAAATCAAAATGTCCCCTGTCCATTGGCTGCTTCTTTTGAGATTGTATTAATTGGTAGTAGGGGATTGTGTGAATGCTTCCGGGAGGACCGTAAAAATTTAAAAAGCGGCTGTTGTCTCCCTGATACATCTTTATGAGCGAAGTGAGGGTTTGTCTTCTGTTGAGATCGGCAAATAATGTTTTTGAATTCCTCAATTCCTTTAGTAATCGATCTCCAAGCAAAGGCTCTTTAGAAAACATATCCCGCAAGTCTCGAATGAAATTCACAAGGCCTTTACGGTTGATAATCCCATCCGTGTCAGAGGGCAGTCTACCTGTGGTCAAGGGTCTAACTTTTCTCAACAATTGGATGAAGTCGTCATAGTACTTCAATGAGTAAAGTTGGAAGGCAACGACCGGCAAAGTGGGCATATCTCCAGCACCTGCTTTGAATGTCCAGTACTGGCTCACTTTCACCGGTACCTTTGGTAGGGGAAAAGGAGCTAAGGCTACGGCTGATTGCGCTAAGGTCGCGATCGGAGGAGATTGTTTCTCAATACTTAACCTACCTTTAGGTGTCCCCGTTTCATCTGTGACGAGAATGACATCTTTTTTGAGACATGAACATAACACAACGTTCCGTGCTTTGCGGATTGCCTGGGCAAATATCCTGTCATGGTCGGGACGACGAGGTTCATCGAAGATCATGTCAAATGCAATGACAGAGGCGCCTTGTTCTGCCAGATATTCAGTAAGACGGGCATGTAAGGTGCGAGGCCATTTTTCCGGCTCAGGCGGGAGGTTGAGATGAGCGGCGGAGACCTTGTCCATGCTCACGATGAGTACATCAGAGGGGGCTTCCCTTGCCCCCCTCAGCCTGAATAGAAGATCAACACCAACGTTTTCCTCCAATTGATGGCCAAAAGGAAGGAGCCCTAATCCCAGTAGGCTCGTTAGCAGCCCAATGATAATTGCCTTAGACCAACGCGACATAATATGACCTGATCACAAAGTTTAATGCGTCGCTTTTTTTAGTTCCGGGAAAAAGAGATCAAAGCTTGATGTTAGGGTTGAAAAGTTAAAGACTGTGTTACGCTTCCCCTGTTGCGGTCATTTCAGAGCGTTTATGGGCGGAATTCCACCATATGGGGTTAAGGAGTATTAGATCTTTGCGGAAATGAGAACCAGGTCAGGCTA
>MAVP01000235.1 GCA_001751075.1 Desulfobacterales bacterium S7086C20
CAGACTCGTAAAAAGTCTTTTGTGAGAGACATTGAGCATTTTGGGGAAAAAGCAGTCGAGATGTTCAGCGTTAAAAAATGCTAACTGTTTGAGGGCGTTAGCCCGAGTTTTAGCATTTTAGCTGAACATTGCGACTGTGCCCAAAATGCTCACGGAACGAACAAAATTGACTTTTTACGAGACCGTCAATCTTGCCAAAGGTCCGGATCAACAACTCCTATTTTCACCGCATACTTCACCATCCCCACAAGATCATGTATGTCTAGCTTTTTCATGACGTTGGCACGATGCTTTTCTACTGTCTTTGGGCTTACGCAGAGGACATCGGCAATCTTTTTGGTGGAACTTCCCTCCACCACCAACCTAAAAACTTGCTGTTCTCTTTCAGAGAGCAGATCATAACCACGTACGGTAGGCCTTTCTTTTCTAGACTCAAGATAAGCACCAATAACATCCGCCCGAATTTTCGAGGAAAGAAAATATTCCCCGCGACGTGCTGCTCTAATAGCTTCAAGCACCTCAGAGTTGGGCGAAGCCTTTAGCACATAACCCAGGGCCCCTGAGGTAAAGACCTGATGCACATAAGCTTCCTTTTTGTGCATCGACAACACCACTATTCGTACATCAGGCACAGCATCCTTTATCAGGCCAACCGCTTCCAGGCCACTTAAGCGCGGCATAGCAATGTCCAGCAGCACAATATCCGGGCGCAATGATTTTGCCTTCTCAAGTGCCTCAACACCATCACTCGCCTCGCCTACAACCTCCATGTCCTGCTGGTCATCCAAAACCTGCTTGAGGCCTTCCCGAACTATCGCGTGGTCATCTGCCAGCAAAACCCTCATTTCTAATCTCCTGCTTTATCTGAGCAAATCGGTATCTCAATCCTGATAAATGTGCCCTTCCCCCTACCGGAACGGATGTCGATGCTCCCACCCACAGATCCGACCCTTTCTCGCATGCCCAACAAACCAATGCCCTGCTGCTTTCTCGGAAACGATAACGAACACTCCCTTTGCCAAAATCCGATCCCGTCATCCTCTATTGTAAATATAAGCCTGGGATGGCTGTAAGTCAGCAACACGCTAACATGCTTTGCCTTTGCATGTTTTGCTATGTTGTTCAGCGCCTCTTGAAGGATTCGATACAAAACGATCTCGATCTCGGACCCCGATCGTTTCTTAACTCCAGTGGCCTGAAAATTGATTTGAAGGTCTCCGGCTCGCTCCGAAAAATCTTCTATATACGATTCCAAGGTCGGAACAAGTCCAAGGTGATCAAGCATATCAGGGCGAAGCTCCGATGATATATGTCTTGCCTTATCTCCCAGCTCTTCAATCAATCCGATTAATTCATTGCATTTGCCTTGCTGATCCGTCAGACCCCCCGGCAGAGAATCGTACAAAGACTCAACACCCAAGTGAAGCGCCGTCAAGACCTGACCACATTCGTCATGAAGATCACGAGCAATCCTTTTCTTTTCCTCTTCCGTAGCGCTGATAAGTTGTCGGGAAAGATGTCTTACTTCCTCTTCTGCGCACTTTCGTTTGTCAAGTTCCAACATCAATTGTTCCGTTGTCTTGGCCAACTCAGCTGTACGTTTTTCTACCCGTACCTCCAATTCATCATAGGCCCTTGCCAGCGCCTCTTCCGCCTTCTTGCGGGCAATGCGATCGGCATGGTTTTGCAATACAGCCGGGATAACTATCGGCAAAAAATCCAAGTAGTGTTGTTCGGGGTCCTTGATCATATAGTCATCAACCCCTGCCTTAAGGGCCTCAACGGCAAGCTGTTCCGAGCCTTTACCAGTCAGAATTAACATGGGCAAGAAGGTCTGTTCAGCGAGCAGCTGCTTGCACAGCTCCAAACCGGACATACCAGGCAAGCCATGGTCAATAACAGCAATATCAAAGGCCGGACTATTGCCCCGGATTGCATCCAAGGCCTCTTCGCCTCGCACATATTCTGCAATCTTGCAGTCGATGCCGCTACTTTGGAAGGTACGGCAGAAAGCGATCCTGTCGTGCTCGTTGTCTTCTACCAACACGATCCTAATAGGCGGCAACGCCTTAGTCTTGTCGAAGTTCATCATCTTTCTCGGGTAGTTCTACCAGTTGCCAGAAAAGGCTGATCGTTCTTACCGCACGCGAAAAATTGTCAAAGCCGACAGGCTTTACGATATAGGCATTGGCGCCCAGATCATAGCTTTTAAGTCGGTCCTCTTCGTCCTTGGATGTGGTAAGAACTATTACAGGAAGTCGGTGCAATGTCGCATCTTCTCTGATACTCTTTAAGACCGAAAGCCCATCCAATTTGGGCATGTTGATATCCAGGAGAAGGATTCCGGGCCGAGGGGCAGACCCAGGCTCACTATATTTGCCCCGTTGGTGAAGGAAATCCAAACAGTCTTCTCCATTATTAACAACATAAAGGGGGTTGGCCACGTGATACTTCTCCCACGCGCGCCTTACGGCCACTACGTCGTGTTCATCATCCTCTGCCAAAAGAACCTCAAAAGGTTTCTTACTCATATCTATTTCTCCTTTTGCTGCTTTGGAAGTGTGATAAAGAACGTGCTTCCTTTGCCAAGCATTGATTCTATGCGAATCGAACCATACAGTTTGCTTGAAGCCTTTTTGACAATAGCAAGGCCAAGGCCTGTGCCTTCGTACTCCTGACGAGTGTGAAGCCGCTGGAACACGCGAAAGATCTGCTCATAATACTGTGAATCGATCCCTATACCGTTATCGCGCACAAAAAATTCACAGCAATCTTCCGGCGCCGAGGCCCATCCCAGCTCAACACGTTTGTGTGTGGAATCGTTGAATTTAGCCGCATTTACTATAAGATTACG
>MAVP01000236.1 GCA_001751075.1 Desulfobacterales bacterium S7086C20
CCAAGAGAAAGGGTTGGATAAGGATCGGGTTGACCGGTTCATGAAAGCCCTCTCAAAGAAATACGATACACCCATAGCTGAGATTATCGAGAGTACGGTGGAGGACCCGGCAGGATTTTTAGGTGAATTCCGGAAGTGGGAAGTCGCCACCTATGAAAAGGAAAAGAAGACAAAGACCTTGAAGGATGAAATAGGGGGCCTGAAGACAACGGGGATTACGGCTTGGGAAAAAGAGCACCATGATGAGATAGATGAATTACCCAGGGAGGATAAGACATTCTTCCTTGAAAAATGGAAGCGTACAATCAAGAAAGATTACTATGCGGAAGGACAGCCCGGCTATAAACCGCCGGCAAAAGAAGAAGGGGGGGGAGAAAAACCGTCTCACACACTGGGGGGCGACGCTTCCGATACCGAGAAAGAACGCATACAACGTTTGAGGCTCGAGTTTCAGAGCGCGATGCTGCAATATCGAGACGACGAAACCGAAGGCATCGGGCAAGCGAAATTCCTTCAGGTCCTGAAAAGTGCAGGTTTTGGGGAGATCCAAGATGTTCCTGAGGAGGAGTTTACCAGCATCCTCCAGGCCATGGAGGCCGCACGATAGGGGGGAGTGCCGGGGATGGTTCGGCAAGCCGTCCCCGGTCATCCTTTACTCCTTGCCTGTGTCTAATAAAGCATCTTGCCCCTCATCCTCTTCGATGGCATCGATGCTATGCCCAGGATCAATTTTATCCAGTCCCCAGTCTACAAATTTTGACATGGGCCTGTACCAGGGAATCTCTCCACCGTGCCGGACTTTCAGCTTCCCCAGACGGCTTGATATGGTTTCATCTGGATCTCCGCCGACAAGTGTGTTCCCGAATTGGTCAACACTAATCAAGATGTTTAAAAGATATTTCCACATAGCTGTACTCCCTTTTATCCCTCAATCATCAACATAGCCAGAGTAGTCATCCTGGCAGCGTAATCCCTTCCGCTATTTGAATCCATCATTTGGGCTGCTACTTCATCCCAATCTTCTTTC
Source organism: Desulfobacterales bacterium S7086C20 (assembly GCA_001751075.1). Lineage (GTDB taxonomy): Bacteria > Desulfobacterota > Desulfobacteria > Desulfobacterales. The sequence continues at coordinate 1,028 of MAVP01000236.1, forward strand.
TCCACAGCTGTAATCATCTTCTTGAACTTCAAGAATCCCTTTAGACCGTGCCAAAAGATCATTTCAATCATAACATCATTTCTTGCTGGGCCTAAATCCCAACCCATTGATAAATAGTTAAAAGTAGCACAGTGGATGTCCTCCTCAAGAATAAGATCAGCCACCTGTGGGGATATCTTACAGTTGCCATTTCCAAGGAAGTGGCCATAGCCTATCGTCCAATGTCCGGCAGGGCAGCGGTATATCTCAGCCCGAAATCCTTCGTGGTCTTTTAGTCTCTCTTTAAGTGTCATTTCCAGAACGCCCACTTCCCAATCATTGCAAGGAATCCTCCCGCGGCACCACTGACGATGGAGGCTCCGGTATCAATCCTTTTTCGCTTTTCCAGGCTAACCAAGCGACCATCAATGGACTGTAAAATTTTGTAAAGCGAGTATTGCCGTTGCCCTTCATCTAATTGCTGGTCCCATTCTTCCCAGGTTGGCATATTTCCATTTGGCATTTATCTTTCCTCTCATTGCCTCACAATCTGAAATCGCGCTCCTCACAACTTATAAAAGTGGATCAGATCCCGTTCTGGATCGGCCTTCCACGCGTCGAATTTTACTGGAACGATTGTATTATTATTTTCATCTTTATGTGGTTGAGGCTCGAAGAACCAAAGCTCTTTGTTCTCCAACATAGTCAAATTGAGAGCATGAGAAGTCTTATGCCCACGTAGCTTCGTGGCCCATACCTCTGCTACAGCCCATTCGAGTTTAGAAGCAGGGTCAAGTTTATTCTGAGCTTGAAGCCATAAAACATACAAGTCTGCTACCACTGCAACCGCAGCACCCATGTTTGAACACATCCAGATATCGTTAGTGTATTCGACATTTTCAGCCATCACATTCCATTGCATACTTATCATGTCACTAACATTCTGTTTTGATGGAGCCCAATAGCTATGTCGTGGTATCCAGATATGCCTCGGATTGTCATACCCAACAGTTAGATGCGGCCATAGATCTTGCAGGGCTCTTGATATTTCTATGCTTGATATTTTCATTTTATACCTCTACTTTTGCTTAATGATTGTCGCATCTTCCGTGTCCTCATAGCTCCAATCCAAAGACGCTTCTCCAGATGTTATCGTAACGACCCCATCAGCCTTAAAGGTGAACGTCATTACAATGTCATTGGCAAACTGGAAGACAATGGTTTTCGGCAAATCAATGGGTTCGGGTTCCGGTTCTACGGGTTCGGGAAGTACGCACTTTCCATCTACCCACTCGCCGCCCTTCATGAAAACACATTCAAACTCTGTTAAATCCTGATCGGGTTCTACAGGGTCATCCGGTCCCGGCTCATTCCCCCCGGTCCCTGCCTGTGACCATAGCGGGTCGCATTGCCCGCCTGAAGCCCCTGAGTCGCCCACAGGTACGTTGCGGTTCCAGGTGGCATTGGCATACCATGCCCTGTACTCATCGACATCCACGGTTACATAGAAGGCCATAGAACGTATGGTGCTGGTCTTGTCATAGGGAACACCCTTGACATAAACCCATCCAGCCTCTTCTGGACTGAGTTTACTATAAGAAACATCCAAAAGCCTACTGTATCCACCCCAGTTCCGGCATTGATAGTCCTTGCCGTTAATCCCCGAAATACCGGTTCCATTATTATCATTCCAGGGCAAGCCATAGTATTCCTGCTCATTTTTTTTGGTTGTGTACGAGCATTGCGGGGTCATGCCAAACCGGGCCACAACTCCAAGGCGGGCATCTCGCTCGCAGTAGGTTATAAGGGAAAC
>MAVP01000237.1 GCA_001751075.1 Desulfobacterales bacterium S7086C20
TAGCGCAATGAGCCCACGTAGACTAAGCTCGGTTACAACAGCATGAACCCCTGCCGCACCGACAAGTGAACCCTCTGGTTGCATAAAAAACTGACTTTGCAAGTAGTAAAAGACTTGCGGAGCCTATGGATATAGAGTAGAATTAAGTTGGAAGTACAAAATACTACTCAATCCAGGAGGCCACCGCAAGTGAAGTCCAGAAAAACACAAATTCAAGCAAAAGTCCACAAAATTCCTGCTATTCGTTTTGAAGATCAAAAGCTAACTTCCTTTTCAGGCTTACTGATATTTCAAGCTCTGTTTTCGCGGATACATCTTAAAAAGCGGCTGAAAGAATGCTTTAGGCATATGAAAGTGTCGCCTATTTTTGGGAGGCACCTTATGGTTTTGCTTCTTATCGTTCATCTTCTACTCGGGTTCCGTCGTCTCCGTGAAGTAGATTATTATCGGGATGATCCCCTGGTTCTTCGTCTTATGGGCCTTCGGAGACTTCCAGATGTTTCTACTATCTCAAGAGCCCTTTCTCAAATGGAAAGCGAGGGAGTGGAGAACCTCAGGAATCTTTGCCGTTCCTTTGTTATCGAAGGCTTACAACGCGAGGCATTACCCAGATTAACGCTGGACTTCGATGGCTCGGTTCTGAGCACCAAAGGGCACGCTGAGGGCACAGCCGTTGGGTTCAACAAAAAGAAAAAAGGTAGCCGCAGTTATTACCCCTTGTTCTGTACTGTGGCACAAACGAGCCAGTTTTTCGACTTACACCATCGGCCTGGAAATGTTCACGATTCTAACGGCGCTACGGGATTCATGCTGAACTGCTTCGACAAGGCGCGACATGAACTTAACGGTACACTTCTTGAGTCTCGGATGGACTCAGCCTTCTTCAGCAAAGAAACATTGACCAGTCTCGGTAGTGAAAATGTGAAGTTCTCAGCCTCTGTACCTTTTGCAAGATTCCCGGAACTCAAAGAACGCATCGAACAGCGAAAACGGTGGAGAACCATTGACCGTGAGTGGTCCTATTTCGAGGCAAAATGGAAACCAAAATCGTGGGATACCTCCTACCGTTTCATTTTCGTCAGGAGAAAGAGCCGAAAGCAACACAAAGGTCCTTTGCAGTTACATTTCTTTGAGCCTCGTGATTTCAATTTCGATTACAAAGTCATTGTAACGAACAAAACCGAATCAACCAAGGCCATTGTTCAATTCCATAATGGACGTGGTTCCCAGGAAGCCATCTTCGGCGATGCAAAAGGTGACTGCGGCCTCAATGTCATTGCAACCCGAAAACTGGCCGGGAATCAAATATATACCCTCTGCGCTATGATGGCACATAACTTGTCTAAAGAAATACAGATTCTCGCAAAGCCTGCTGCCCAAAGGACTCGTCCCAAACGGCCAGCGGCCTGGAAGTTCAGGACTCTTGACACTTTGAGGCACCGAGTGATTCAGCGTGCAGGCCGTCTCACACGCCCCCAAGGAGAACTCACTCTGACGATGAGTGCAAACAAAGCAGTCAGGAAGGATTTGTTGCACTTCTTGGATGTAGTTCAAAAGGCAGCATAAGTAACTTTGCATCATCAATCAGCCTGAATTTTTATGCAACGTTAGGGTAAACTCAAGGGTCTCGGCTATTTTTATCGTACATTGGGGGGAGCTCCCGTCGCGATAGTTGTGTGTGTACCCAAAGAATCGGACCCGTGGGCATGGAAAAATAGCATAAGCGATGCTGCCGCCGCCATCGAGAATTTCATACTCGCTGCATGTGATAAGGGACTGGGGACCTGCTGGCTGACGGGTCCGTTGAAAACACGTGCCCGTATGATCGCATCATTCTTGGATATCGCTGAAGATTTTGAGATCGTGGCTATCGTCGCTTTAGGATATCCGGACCATAAGCCAGCCATGCCACCCAAAAAAGACATACACCAAAAGGTCAAATGGCTTGGATTTGATTAAAGGTCAGGGACGAAATAGCCCGTACTTTGGTCGCACTATGTATTGGTGGAAGTGCTGCCATGATCTACAGAAACCCTGTCAGCCGGGGCCGTGCCCCAAGTAACACGCCTCCCGGATGCTTGGAAACCAATACCTTTGTCTGATGCGAATTAGATTTCTATAATGGCTATGGAGCAACGTAACTAATTGATATCAAAAAAATATTGTTCTCTCGAAATGCTGACCGAGATGGCAGATATATCAGCTTTTCGGTGCCACTGAATCTTTGAGATATCCAGATGGTAGGTCCGGGGGAGCGAGACGCTTGCCCGATCTTGAAACGACTCTACCCACAACCTGTCATACCCATAAAAAGAAAACCAATCTGAGATTCAATCAAAATAATTCAATTTTTAAAAAAGTTCCTGGATTGTGACCGTATCTGACAAACCCATCTGTTATAAAAGGTATCGAAAGCATGAAATCCGAAATCTGCAATCCAAAATCCGAAATGGGAGGTCCGTACTTGACAAACCTGTCTGTTATCATACGCACATATTACGGATCAGCCATTCGTTAAAAGGCCCGATTTTCGTTGACTTATAGAGTAGTTATGTGTAAACAGTATTCAGCACTGTTCCAGAACCAAGTTTCTTCTTTCAACCCGATAAGGAAAGAGGATTTGAAATGGTCAATGGTCGTCCGAAAACCCCGTTACTCTGAACAGATGGAGAGCGGGGTTTTGAATTTTGTACCATGGGAAAGATGTAATGATTAGGCATCAGCATCAGAAGGGAAGCTGCGCATGACGCCATTTAGTCTAAGAACATCCGGCATTTGGGACAACCACCATCGTGGTTCAATTGGTGATT
>MAVP01000238.1 GCA_001751075.1 Desulfobacterales bacterium S7086C20
AGGAAGAACCCGTGCGGGTGTGGAAGCAAAATCAAAAACAGCCTTGAACTCAAGCAAGGGCTCTCATTTGGCTCTTCACCATGGACTCGGTGAGCTCCCCATGCTCAACTTAAGCCCTAGTTTTTTGTGCGGGCTCAACAACTAATTGTCATGCCTGTGCATGCGGGTATCTCCTGAGGCGGAACGGCCTGTCATGTGTCGTTCAATAGGAGATTCCGGCTCCCCACTCCCCGCTCCCCACTTTCGTGAGGACAGGCTTTGCCGGAATGACAGTAACAAATGAATGGGCAGATTATTTCCATAAAATAATCAGTGACTTCATTGTGCCCATATTAAGCCACACTTTGTGTTACGACCCCAAAGGAGATTAATCTCATGGACCTCAAAAATCTTCAGAAACATGTTCGTACCCTTGTGACCCTTGAAGAGACAAACGCCCCGGTTATTAGTTGTTACCTTAACTTAGAAGAGGGTGTTTCAAGTTATCGTAATATTCTGGACGAACGGATAGGTTTGTTGCGAAAAAGCCTGAGGGGAGACACGAGGCGTTACTTCGTGGAGGCCCAAAACAGCGTCGAAAAATTCATCGCCACAGAACTATTCCCGGATGCGAAAGGGACGGCGATTTTTTCGCGTGCTGGCGATCATCCTTTCTTCTTGCCACTACAATTTAGGGTGCCATTGCCCAATTGGTTCGTAGTGAACTCCACGCCTAACATCTATCATTTGGTTGAGCTTAAAGATACTTACTACCGTTTTGTAGTGATGATATCGACTAAGGAACGCGCCCATATTCTGGAAGTCAACCTGGGCTCGGTGACGAAGCAGATTTGGAAAGAACGTCCGGAATTGATCAAGCGCATCGGTCGCGAATGGACCAAAGAACATTACCAGCATCACCGAAAGGAACGCGAGAAGCAACTTATCAAAGATAAGATTCAAATCCTCGATAAACTTATGTCAGCGGGAGGGTATGCCCACTTGATGATAGCTGGGGATCCGCAGATGACCTCTCGGGTACGAAATGCCTTGCCCCAGCATCTGGCTGCCAAGTTGATTGATATAGTTGTCGCTTCCGGGAGGAATCGGATCTCGGACGTTGTGGCAGCCGCTCTTAAATCTTTTGTGGAACAGGAAGAACGGGAATCACAGACTGTGGTTGATAGACTGCAGCATATGGTCAACACCCACGGTCTTGCGGAAATAGGCACGGACCCCACTCTTGATGCTCTGAAGTACAAACAAGCAGATGTGCTTGTGTTAGCCAAATCGTACAATCCTGGTCCGGGCTGGTCATGCCCGGAATGCGAGGCAGTAGGCTCTAATCGCGCCATCCATGAGGTTTGTCCTGAATGTGGAAGCAAAAAAGTAAGAAGCCTTGACATCAAAGAAGAGATGGTCAGAATGGCCGAACTCAGCAGTTGCCATACCGAGGTCGTAGAGCACAGCGACTTTCTGATGCAGTTCGGCGGCGTTGGTTGCCTGTTGCGCTATCGCATGTCAGGGTAATATTACTGATAGTCCCAATAAAGGTAGCAATTACGGAAAAAACCGTAGGTGCCGATAATGGAATTGAAAAAAGGGTTAACTTTCCTTGATGTATTCTGTATCGCAACCGGAGCAATGATAAGTTCTGGTATTTTTATATTGCCCGGGTTTGCCTTTTCTCGGACTGGTCCTTCAGTGATCATTTCATATTTTCTCGCGGGATTGCTTGCCATAGTGGGCATTATGAGCGTCATTGAGCTATCTACTGCAATGCCTAAGGCAGGCGGCGATTACTATTTTATTAATAGAAGCTTAGGCCCTTTAGTCGGAACTGTATCAGGTTTCTTAGGCTGGGCAGCTTTATCGCTTAAAAGCGCCTTTGCAATATTTGGCATATCAGAGATAATCTTCTTGGCCACAGGAACAGATGTGATAATTGCCTCAATTATAATCTGCCTTTGCTTCGTATTCTTGAATATGATCGGAGTGAAGACAGCTGCGAGATTCCAGGTTTTTCTTGTAATGGGTCTGCTGGCCCTGATGGCATTATATGTTGTTCTCGGATTACCTAAGATCAACGCTTCATATTTTAAACCTTTTGCACCCAAAGGAATCAATCCTATCTTTGTCACAGCAGGTTTTATCTTCATATCTTTTGGCGGTTTACTGAAAATAGCAAGCATGTCCGAGGAAGTTAAAAATCCCCAAAGGAATATTCCTTTAGGGATGCTTGCTTCAGTGGGCATAGTTACAGTATTATATACTTTGTTACTTATCGCAACAGTTGGAATTTTAGATTCTGTATCATTTGCGAATTCACTCACACCGATAATGGATTCTGCAAAGATCTTCATGGGAACACCCGGTTTTATTGCCATATCAATAGCCGCTTTATTGGCTTTTATCACGACTGCAAATGCCGGGATAATGTCCGCATCGCGTTACCCTTTGGCTTTAAGCAGAGATAGTCTTGTACCTCACAGTATCGGTAAAGTACATAAGAAATTCAAAACGCCA
>MAVP01000239.1 GCA_001751075.1 Desulfobacterales bacterium S7086C20
AAACAGTTTGACATTTTTAACGCCAGGTGATTTCTGAATCTCTTCCCAGAATCGCGCAATGTCATTCGCAAAATGACTTTTTACGAGTCCATAAACTTTTGACTTTACAATGGTAAATCAGCATGGTAGATGTCAGCATTTCATAGATGCGGTCAGCCTTTTCCTTGTTGGTTGGACAGTAGGTTAACCACCGTGTTTTTAAGCTAAAATAACATGTTTTATAAGCTAAAATAACTGGGCAGTAAAGATAATTTCTTAAAGGTACTAAAATGAAAAAGAAGGATCTGGAATTTTTCAAGAAACATTTGACTGAGCAATTAGAGACTCTTTTGGCTGGGGCGAGTGATACGGTCTCTGGCATGACGGATGAAAGACCGACCTTTCCTGATCCCACAGATAGGGCGGCACTCGAATCGGATCGCAACTTCATGCTCCGGATTCGCGACAGAGAGCGGAAACTGATCGGAAAGATTCATGATGCCCTCGACCGTATTGACAATAGCACTTACGGCATCTGCGAAATCTGTGGCGAGAGCATTTCAGCTAAGCGTTTAAAGGCCCGACCTGTTACTACACAGTGTATTGAATGTAAGACCCGTGAAGAAGCCAAGGAAAATGCTTTCGAAGCATAACCTTCTATTTGCCTTTTTTGATGCCGCAAGTCTGTCCAATCTCAGAGTGCATTGATTTGCACATCCATTCAACTGCCTCCGACGGCTCCTTTTCAGTTTCGCAAATCATAGAAGCAGCAAAGAACCTTGGCCTGAGGGCTATTTCGATTACAGATCATGACACACTGGAAGGCTCTCTTGAAGCACTCAGCCATCCACAGTCCCCTTCTCTTGAAATTCTGTCCGGTATTGAGCTTAGCGCCGATTTTCCTTCAGGAACCATGCATATTCTGGGCTATATGCTTCGTGTGGATGATTCGGCTTTCTTAAAGATGCTTGAGCGTATCCAGTTAGCCAGGTCTGAGAGGAATCTGAGGATTGTCAAAAAGCTTCAGGCCTTGGGAATAGACGTGGAATATGATGAGGTTATCGAAGCCTCTGGAGGGGGCCAGGTTGGCAGGCCCCACTTTGCCCAGGTGTTGATCAGCAGGGGGGTAGTTCAAAGCGCTGAAGAGGCTTTTAGCAAATACTTGAGAAAGGGAAGGCCGGGCTATGCCAACAGGTATCGCCTCAAGCCCGCTGAGGCTATTGAGGCAATATCGCAAGCAGGGGGGGTTCCTGTCTTGGCCCATCCGTTTACACTTGAGCCGGCCAGTGAAGGGGCGTTAGAAGAGATCGTGGTGGAGCTAAAGGCAAATGGTCTTAAAGGAATCGAAGTCTATTGCCCGGATCCCAACCTAGAGCGTCGCGCAAGATACGAGAAGCTTGTGCGGCGCTACGGGTTGTTGATGACAGGAGGAACGGATTTTCACGGTGCGGCAAAGCCGGATGTGCATCTAGGCGTGGGAAAAGGGGACCTTCGCATTCCATACAGTTTGGTTGAAAATCTTAAAGCATGTCGATCCTGATATTCAAGTGACCTTTTTTTGTGGGCAGTCTTTGCAAGAAAGGAGTTTCCGTATGAAAGGATTTAGGTGTTTCATTTTGTCGGCAGTTGTAGTTGTTATGATGGCAGGGCTTGCCTGGGCCCATTTTGGGATGGTTATTCCTTCAGACCAGATGGTCATGCAGGAAGATGACAGGCAGATCAAAGTTGACCTCATGTTCTGGCACCCCTTTGAAGGCCACGGAATGGAACTCGAAAGGCCTGCCAGGTTTTCGGTGGTGGCAAACGGCAAGAAACAGGACCTGCTCAGTTCTTTGAAATCAACCAAGACAAAAGGACATCAGGCATGGAGTGTCAATTATAAGATCAAGCGGCCTGGTGTCTACACGTTCTGTATGGAGCCAGAGCCCTACTGGGAGCCGACAGAAGATTGCTATATCGTACACTACACAAAGGCCGTGGTTACTGCCTTTGGTGATGATGAGGGCTGGGACGAAGAGATCGGTCTTAAGACCGAGATCGTCCCTCTGTCCAAACCGTATGGGCTTTATGCTGGTAATGTTTTTCAAGGGATTGTGAAACTGGACGGAAGGCCGGTTCCTTACGCGGAAGTAGAGGTAGAATACTACAACGAAGGCGGTAAGCTCACCGCCCCCACGGACTATATGGTGACCCAGACAGTGAAAGCGGACGGAAATGGTGTTTTCACCTATGCGGCACCTAGGGCCGGCTGGTGGGGCTTTGCCGCCTTAAATACGTCGGACGTCAAGAAAAAACACGATGGAGTGGACAAGGATATTGAGCTCGGTGCAGTCCTCTGGGTTAAGTTTCATGACATGAAGTAAATGTGAGCTGAATTCAATA
>MAVP01000240.1 GCA_001751075.1 Desulfobacterales bacterium S7086C20
AAACCTCTATTGACGTCTTTTATACCACCAGAGTGTGACAGATCCGGTCACTATACTTGAAAAAAAAGCCAGATGGCGGGGCATGATTACTGAATGACCATTTCGTGCTTACCTTTCAACGAAGAAACAATGTCTCCCTCCTGCCTACATGGAAAAAAATCCATTACTGTAGATACTGCACTTCGTTTGGGACGGTTTTTTGTCATGTCACCTCAGTTTTGACTAATTTTTCAGACGCGTCATGATCTTAAAGTGACTGATGATTTGCTTGAGGATCGGCTTGATGGTGAGGTACACGCTCTTGAAGTCCAAACAGGATAATATGGGGATAGAGGGCAGATAGGGGTCATGTCCCCCAACGGGCGAATAATTTAATGGGCGACCCCAAGCTCCCACCTTTTACACTGATCAAATATTCATGACACTCAAGTGGTTGTGACCGATATCTTAACAGATACTTTAAGGGTGACCAAAGGAGTGATTAGAAAAACGAAGGTTGAAAATATGGTTGAGGCCGTATTTCTGTTAACTGCACAACCATTTTATACTTTCCTTTTGTTCTATGGGCAGTTTCTTTCGTTGATTCGGCTTGCCCTTCTTGTCCAAGTCACGCGCCCAGCACACTGTGCATCTAAAACTCCAAGAGGTGTCCCTCTGCGTAAAGGCTAACGTATCGTGGACAATCAAGCCGATGGATTTATCTTGTGTATTGTTAATCGGTCCAAGTCCTTCCATCATCTGATACGTAGTATAATCGAGTGTGAAGTTCGATGACTCTGTCGTCTGGAATGCCCGACTCTTGTTACATGCAATCGATATTATGCGTGATGGCTGCTTTCAACAAGACCATCTCATAGTGCGAGATTACGAGCGTCTGTGACGTATTGACATTCGACCCTTTTTTTGCTATTGAAAGATCATGCTACGAAAAGCTCGTATAGATGCCAGAGGGGCTTTGCACCATATTGTCATACGTTGGAACTTAAGTATCACTCCTTCTGTAGTGAGCAAAGCGGTCATCCGTGGACAATCGATCAAAGCCAACAAAGACATAGAGAAACAGCTACTAGAATGTTGATATGTCACGGATATCCCGCAAGTGCCTCGCCTAACCTCGTCCCCCTCCTTGATTGGAACGAAAGAAAATGAAAGTTACTTTCTATGGCACGAGAGGATCTATCCCAGTACCTGAACCAGATTTCGTGAGGTTCGGCGGCAATACCCCGTGTATCTTGATAACTTTTGGTTCCGGTAGAATTGTAATATTAGATGCTGGCACAGGAATCCGAAAGCTGGGAAACGATCTCTTGGCTGCATCTCACGAACAGTATGATGAAATCATCATCGGATTATCCCATACCCATTGGGATCATATACATGGTTTCCCTTTCTTTAAGTTGATTGAGGATCCAAGACGTCATATCACCCTGGGTATCTGTGGAAAAGACCCAAGAATGAGAGATCTCAAAAGCATTTTTCAAACACAGATGGGAATTGATTATTTTCCTGTTTCCTTGGATGAGCTCGGGGCAAAATTGGCCTTCTGGCAGCCGGATGTAACCACATACACACACCCCAGAGGTGTTAACATTGAAGCTTGTAGGCACAACCATCCAGGAGGTGCATACAGTTATCGTATTACGGAAGGGAATAAGTCCTTAGTATATTGTACAGATGTGGAACATCTGGATGGAGTAGATCCCAATATTGTTGCCCTTTCCAGAAATGCTGATCTGCTGATTCACGATGCACAGTACACCCCGGAGGAGTTGAAGGATAAGAAAGGGTGGGGGCACAGTAGTTGGGAGCAAGCCGTGGAGGTAGCTGAACAAGCAGGAGTAAGAAAGCTGGCTCTATTCCATCATGATCCAGAACACTCAGACACCTTTCTCTTGAATATGGAGCAGGAAATACAAAGAA
>MAVP01000241.1 GCA_001751075.1 Desulfobacterales bacterium S7086C20
TCAGGGGCAGTCACGGATTGTGACAAGCTTTTGACTGAATTGTAACGGTAAAGGAATTTAAGTTATCTTAAAACTAGAGCCACCCGTTCGCTTCGCTCACTCGACCCACGCTGACGGACACAGACGTTTTCTCTGCGTACAATCGCAGGCCAAACCCACAAACGATTGCCGTAAAAACAGATCCTGATTTTTTTACCCAAAACCGCTTTGAGCTGTTTTGGGTAAAACACCTCATTAAGCTGACCACAATCCTGCCATAGTGTGACTGAAAAGGTACTCGCTTTGCAGGTTCAAAGGCGCTCTCCCCCGTTTTCCAGCGGTCAAGCGTTCCCAAATATTTCATCCAAAGGTTTGGATAACTGAAAGGGATTACAAAACTTCGTGCCATCTAAGACACGGTTATGCTGAAAATCTTCGCTGAGCAGTAAAGTGACACCTGCCTCACGGGCCACAGCCCATAACATGGCATCCCAAAATGAAAGTTTGTGCTCTCTTACTGCTTTAAGGGCTCGGGGCAACGATTTTGATGAGGCTGAAACCACGGGGAACAATTCCATCCAATCCTTAATTTGCACTTCAGCTTCCTTTGGAGGCATTCTACCTTTCCCGGTTACGGCAGCAAAAAACTCACAAAGAGACTGCAAAATTATTACACAGTCGGAAAGTGATGCCCTGTCAACGATTTCCATTGCCAATTTATGGCGACTACCTGCGTCTTTATCCATAGCATAAAAGAGGATGTTCGTGTCCAGCGTAAATCGTCTACCGCTCATGCAGAGCCTCCCGCACAGGTATTTTTCCTCCAAGAGAGTAACCCCTCCGCATCCGAGCAAGACTGCGCTTTCGCGCTGCTTTCTGCCTGTCGTTAAGTTTCGTTATCCCTACAACGGCGGTTAGCCTGGCTACGGGTAGGCCTCGACGCGTGATAGTTATTTCTTCACCACTTTGAACAGCATCAATATAACGTGAAAGGTATTGGTTAGCCTCCCGGATGCTGATAATTTGTTTCATTTTCATACCCCCCCTTTCTTCATGGACGGATCATAATCACACGCGAGCTAATGTAGTACGTACTACAATACATGTCAAGATTAACCCAAAAAGATTAACCCAAATTCTCTCAAGGTCTTGGGGTCCCTTTGTTGCGAGTATTGCCTTGTTTACCGATACTCGCCGTCCCATAGATGCTTGAGGAAGCCTAGATATGGCAAAACAGTAAAGAGCGGGGTCACACCTACACTTTTGACAAAAGGCGTATTGGAGAAGACGTTCGTGGATGGACTGTGGAAGGTTAATGAAAAAATGAACGTTCAATGTTCGACGTTCATCTTTTAAAACAACCTTTTACATACATCAACTAATCGGGAGAGGAACCAAAAAAGCTAACTGTTTGAGGGCTTTAGCCCGAGTTTTTGACAAAAGAATACCCAGAGATCCGGCTGGGAGAAATCAATGCCGGATCTTGGGAATTTGGCAGTTGTTGACTAGACATGCCGATTATAGTATTGCGGTAAGGGCACGATAACAGGCATCTCGAGCTTCAAAACAAACCGCCATAGCGTAGAGATTTGGCTTCATGTCAGACAACCCATCATTTCCAATGACATCTGTTCTCAACAAAAATTCCTGGAGGAAAGGACATTGAGAATCATCATCATCGGCGCCGGACAAGTGGGCTTCCACATCGCCAGCCGGCTCGCCATGGAAAAAAAGGACGTTGTTGTTGTTGACAAAGATCCGGAGGCCTTGCGCCAGGTTTTTGAAAGCCTGGACGTACAAACCGTTCAAGGTTGCGGGAGCAGTCCGGTAATCCTGGAAAAATCCGGTATAAAGGGCGCAGACATCCTTCTTGCCGTAACCGATAGCGACGAGACCAACCTCGTGGCGACCTTCTTTGCCAACCTACTATCCCCCACCACGGTGAAGCTTGTCCGAATCCGGAGCGAGGAGTATCTCAGCTATCAAGATATCCTGACGCAGGAACCCTATGGCATTGATGTGATTATAAATCCGGAAGAGGAGGCCGTCAAGACAATCGAAACCCTCCTGCGGGTTCCAGGGGCCGTGGATGTCGGCGAGTTTGCCGAGGGCCGTATCAAACTCGTCGGCGTCAGGTTGGAAGAAGGGTGCCCGGTAATAGGGGTCAAGCTCTCAGATCTGAGCGCAAAAACCGGTGACATGAAGATCCTTGTGGGGGCCATCATCAGGGATGAAAAGCTCATCATCCCATCTGGAAACAACAAGTTGCAAGAACACGACCTGGTCTACTTTATCTCAGAGGAAAAGGACCTGAAATCCGCCCTTAAGATCTTTGGGAAACGAGCAGAACCGTTTAACCGGATCCTCCTTATCGGAGGGGGAAATCTGGGCCTCAAGTTAGCCACAACTCTCGAAGGCATGTCAATTCATACCAAACTTATTGAAAAAAACGCAGACCGGTGCCGTGAACTGGCTGAACAACTGAACAAGGTGGTTGTGTTGCAGGGAGACGGCTCCGATCATGACCTCCTGAGGGAGGAAAATGTCCAAAGCATGGACGTTGTTGTCACGCTAACCGATGATGAAGAGACGAATATCCTCACCTCTTTGTTGGCCAAACGGATGGGTGCCCATAAGACAATAACCCGAATCAACAAGTTCAGTTATCTCCCCCTGGTTGCGGTGATCGGTCTTGAGCATGTGGTCAGCTCTCGCCTTGCCGCCATCAACACCATCCTGCATCGAATCCGCCGAGGAAAAGTACTGTCCGCAATGACCCTAAAGGGAGAAGAAGCCGAGGTCCTGGAAGCTGTGGCACTGGAAACATCTGATATCACTGGAAAACCGTTGAGAAAGATTTCTTTTCCCAGCAACGCCCTGGTCGTCGCGATTATCAGGGGCGAGGAAGTTATTATTCCCACTGGCAACAGCGTTATTTCCCCCGATGATAGAATCATCATACTGTCAACCCGCCAGGCAATTCCTCAGGTGGAAAAGGTCCTCATGGTCAAGCTGGGGTATTTCTAGATGCGGATTCGATACACACTTCATGTGGTGGGGATCTTGATGCTCTTTCTCGGCGTCACCATGGCATTGCCCCTCCTTTTTGGGCTCTATTACCAGGACGGCAGTGTGGTTCCTATCGCCCAGTCGATAGCCGTAACCCTTGCCGGCGGTTTGTTGCTGTTTGTCTGTTTCAGGGGATCCAAGGAAGAGACCATGACCCATCGAGAGGGAATGGGGATCGTGGCCATTGGATGGATAGCGGCAGGAGTCTTCGGGGCTCTTCCCTACTATTGGGGGGGCGTGTTCGTCAGTTTCTCCGATGCTGCCTTCGAATCCCTATCGGGCTTCACCACCACCGGAGCTTCCGTGCTTACCCAGATAGAAGCCGTCCCACGTGGATTTCTGCTCTGGAGAAGCCTTACCCACTGGCTGGGCGGCATGGGAATCATTGTTCTTTCTCTGGCCATCCTACCCATCTTGGGAATTGGGGGAATGCAGCTATACAAGGCAGAGGTCCCCGGCCCCGTACCTGACAAACTTAAACCCCGCATTCGGGATACGGCCATGGTGTTGTGGAAGGTCTATGTACTTCTTTCCGTGGCAGAGACCGCACTGCTCATGGTGGGGGGCATGGATCTGTTTGAAGCCCTTTGCCACACCTTTGGCACGATGGCAACCGGAGGCTTTTCCACAAGAAATACCTCTATTGGTGCGTACAATAGCCCGTACTTCGACACCGTGATCATCGTTTTCATGTTCTTTGCAGGCATCAACTTTTCCCTTCATTATCAGTTCATCAAGGGAGACCACTTAGCATTCTGGCGGAATTCAGAGTTTCGCTTTTTTGTCGGGCTCTGTGCGGCGTTTTGTATGATCGTGGTGTTTAGCCTTTATCACAATGTATATGAAAGCCTAGGCCAATCCATCCGTTTCGGTGTCTTTCAGGTTATCTCGATCATAACCACCACCGGATATGCCACGGCCGACTATGAAATGTGGCCTTCCCTCTGTCAGCACATATTGCTTTTCTGCATGTTTCTCGGTGCGTCCGCCGGTTCCACCGGCGGCGGAATGAAGTGTTTGCGTATCATGCTTTTATTGAAACACTCCTACAAACAGATCTTTTCCCTTATTCACCCCCGCGCGGTCACTCAAGTAAAGCTCGGGAAACGCCCCATCACGGACGAGGTCCTTCACAGCATCTGGGGTTACTTCATGCTCTATATCGGTCTGTTTGTGCTGTGTGCATTTCTACTGGCCGCCATGGGGGTGGATGTGGTGACCTCTTTTGCAGCCGTGGTGGCTAGCATTGGAAATATAGGACCCGGCCTGGGATTGGTTGGCCCGACTGAAAATTACGCCCACATCCCGGTATTGGGAAAGTGGCTGCTTATCCTGTGCATGCTTTTGGGCAGATTAGAGATATATACCGTATTGGTCCTCTTCATACCTGAGTTCTGGCGCAAATAGTCCGCCCGGAGCCCTTTGAGCATCTCCTTGCCACAATCCAAATCACCCCCGCCTCACTGCTATGTACGGCATGCTAATTGCTTGCATCTATTGCAAATGTGCAATTGATTGTAATGCTTTCGCCGTCCATAAACAACTGAACAGAAGACTCGTAAAAAGTCTTTTTGATGGCTTTTGCCCGAGTTGAACAAAAAACACCGAACAGGAAGTGACAGATAATGTCTGAGCCAACAAAAGCCTTCTCGCAATCGAGCATCCATGTCTTTTTGTTCTGCCTTTTCCTTACCTTCTTCACTTGGCCTTTCATGACCATCGCAGATCGAAACGATTCTCAGTGCACTATATTTGTTTACGCCTTTGTTATGTGGCTGTTGCTGGTCATTGTCCTATTCATCATAGGTACAAATTCCGTTAAGAACGCAACCTTCACACAGGACGAGGATGTGTAGACCGTGACAACCTTAAATCCACCAACAGTCATAGGTCTTTTCCTCCTATACATGGCTTTTCTTTTCATAATCGCCCTTTGGGTAGAGCGTCAGAACTCTTTAAAAGGCAAAAACCTCACCAACAATCCCATAGTATATTCACTCTCGCTTGCTGTGTACTGCACTTCCTGGACATACTACGGAAGTGTGGGAAGCGCCGCGACATCCGGCCTACTCTTTCTAGCAATATATGTAGGTCCAACACTTGCCATCGTGCTTTGGTGGACAATATTGCGAAAGCTCGTAAGGATTAAGTCCAAGCATCGTATTACGAGCATAGCCGATTTTATTTCGGCACGTTACAACCGATCTCAACTCTTGGCCTCCATGGTAACAGTGGCGGCAATATTCGGCACCATGCCTTATATCGCCCTTCAACTTAAGGCTGTTATGACCACCTTTGCCATTGTCTCTCCTCAGAGCGGTGTTTCCTCCTGGACACAAGACCACGTGGGGTACATTGTTGTCTTACTGATGATTGTCTTTACTATCGTCTTTGGAGTGAGGCGTATCGATCCAACAGAACGTCATCAGGGCATGATTGCGGCTGTGGCTGTAGAATCTTTGGTCAAGTTGCTCGCCTTTATGGCTGCGGGCATATTTGTCACCTATTTCATGTATGACGGTTTCGGCGACATAATGAAACGTATAACCGAAAGCGCTCATCGCCAACACATGAGCTTTGCCGGAAATACCGGCACAACTTACGTGATGTGGACAAGCTACCTCGTAATGGGTATGGCAGCCATCATGTTTCTGCCCAGGCAGTTTCACGTGGCAGTCGTTGAAAATTCCAGCGAAAGGAATATATTGTCGGCCATATGGCTTTTCCCCCTATACATGCTGCTCATAAACATCTTTGTCATTCCCATTGCCATGGGCGGACTTCTTAGATTGCCCGCACCTCAAGCAGACACGTTTGTCCTCAGGCTGCCGATGGAGTCCGGACACCCCGTCCTGACACTTTTTGTCTTTATCGGCGGCTTTTCCGCTGCGACAAGCATGATCATGATAAGCTCTATGACAATGGCCACCATGATTACGAATCATCTGGTTCTCCCGACAATAGAATGGATAAAGGCCTTCGGTTTTCTTAAACGCCACATACTGCAATGCCGATGGGTCGCAGTGGCTCTATTCATTCTCATGGGCTATTCGTTCGAGCGCCTAGTGGGCGAATCGTACATGCTTGTTAACATCGGGATTATGTCATTTGCCGCAGCACTTCAGTTTGCCCCGCCTATACTGATCGGAATCTTTTGGAAAGGCGCAAACAGGACAGGGGCTATACTCGGCATGGGGGCCGGCTTTGCCGTATGGTTTTATACAATGCTTCTGCCCTCGCTTGCCAAGAGTGGCTGGATAGCTCAAAGCCTTCTCAATGAAGATCCCCTAGGTCTCGGCATCTTTAGACCCGAAGGGCTTTTCGGACTTACACAGCTTGATCCGGTAACCCATACCGTCTTTTGGTCGATGTTTTTTAACATTTCCCTTTTGACACTTGGTTCCCTCTATACAAAGACAAGCCACGAAGAAAGGGAGTTGGCGGAATCCTTTGTTAATGCGTTAGAAACCACCGAGACATTTACCCCCGCCCCATCTCAACACCCCACGATTGAGCTTGTCCCTAAAAAGGAGCGAATCATAGAATTGCTCAGCCAGTATTTCCCTGCAGTAGAGGCTGAAAACATCTTGGAAAGGTGTGCAATAACGCTCGGTATCAAAGACAAAGTCCAAATCTCAATTACAGAGCTGGACCAACTAATCGGAGAAATAGAAAAGTCGCTTGCCGGCTCATTTGGCGCAGCTTCAGCCCATAGAATCGTAGCCCAGGGCAAGATCATCACGTCCTCCGAAACAGATGCCCTCAAAGAAACATATGGCGAAATACTCGCCAAAATGCGCTTAACACCTGATGAATTAAGACAAAAGATCGATTACTATAAGGAAAGAGAACACCTCCTTAAACAACATGCCAAAGAGTCAGCAGAAAAAATAGCAGAACGAGAAAAAGAAATCACTGAACGAAAACGCGTAGAGTCAGCACTTCGCGCGAGTGACGAAAAGCTTAGAAACATCAATACGGAACTAGACCGGGGTCTATCCAATGTCTTCGACGCCCTAAAAGAGATCTCCTCGGGAAACCCTGATGTGAAGATATCTGAAGAGTCAACACTGGAAGTGATTTCCAAACTGAAACAAATGGTTAACACAACCGCCGAAAACCTGGGGGAAATAGTTGATCTTTCACACGAATTTGCCATAGGCCTTGCTGAGCACTTTGATGTCTTACTCAGGGTATCAACGGGAAAGCTGGATGCTCGCGTGCTTGGAACCTCTCAAGTCGACTTGCTGGAATCTCTGAAAAGAGTCACAAATCAGATGATTGACAGTGTGTCTACAGAGATTGCTGAACGAAAGCGGGCGGAAAAAGAGGTGATGGAAAGTGAGGCGCGACTAAAAAACATATTGGATTCCATACAGACTGGAATAGTTATAATAGATGCGGAAACCCGTGAGATTATGGATGCCAACCCTGCAGCCATAAAGATGATGGATGCATCGAAAAAGGAAATAATAGGCAACAAGTGCCACAATTTGATGTGTGTTGCCGATCGAAACCGGTGTCCTGTCTTGGATTTGGGACAATGTGTTGATAATTCGCAACGCGAGCTTCTCACTATTGCCGGCAAACGTGTGCCTATCCTTAAGACCGTTATCTCCATCACCTTGGACGGGCGCAGGTGCTTGCTCGAAAGTTTCATTGATATAACGGAACTCAGGGAGGCAGAAGAAGAAAAGAGAAAACTTGAAGACCACTTGAAACGGGCCGAAAAGATGGAAGCCATCGGCACCCTGGCAGGAGGGGTGGCACATGACCTTAATAATATCTTGAGCGGCCTTGTGAGTTATCCGGAATTGCTGTTGCTGGACCTTCCAGAGGACAGCCCCCTGAGAAATCCCCTTTTGACTATACAAAACTCGGGCAAGAAGGCCGCAGCCATTGTCCAGGATTTGCTCACATTGGCAAGAAGAGGGGTAGCCGTAACGGAGGTATCTAACATAAATACGATAGTTAAAGATTACCTGCAATCTCCCGAATACAATAGGCTGCAATCATTTCACCAAAACGTTGAGCTTGAAACAAGGCTCGAAACCGATTTGTTAAACATCCTCGGCTCTCCTGTCCATTTATCAAAGACCATTATGAATCTGGTTTCAAATGCAGCAGAGGCCTTGCCCGATGGCGGGAAGGTGGTGATATCGGCAAAAAACCAGTATATCGACAAACCGATAAGAGGCTATGACAAAGTAAACGAAGGTGATTACGTCGTTTTGGGTGTATCAGATACCGGCACTGGTATTGCTGCCGAGGATATGGAGAAGATATTTGAGCCATTTTATACGAAAAAGGTGATGGGAAGGAGTGGGACGGGCTTAGGAATGGCCGTTGTTTGGGGCACGGTAAAAGACCATGACGGATATATCGACATCGAAAGTAATGTAGGCATGGGAACTACCTTTACAATCTACTTTCCAGTAACAAGAAAGGAAGCTCAAAAAGACGAATCCGCCAAATCTATTGAAGACTATATGGGCAATCGAGAAAGGATCTTGGTAGTAGATGACGTGGAAGAACAAAGAGGCCTAGCCTCCGTGCTGTTGACCAAATTGGGATATACCGTCAATATAGTTTCCAGTGGCGAAGAAGCAGTTAAATTTATGCAAGAAAATTCAGCCGACCTGTTGGTTTTAGACATGATCATGGACCCGGGAATTGACGGACTAGACACTTACAAAAAGATCATTGAACTGCATCCTGGACAAAAGGCCATTATAGCAAGCGGATTTTCAGAAACCGACCGTGTTAAAGAGGTCCAACGTCTTGGCGCCGGACAATATGTAAAGAAACCGTACACCATCGAAAAGATAGGCTCGGCAATAAAGGCTGAGCTCGTGTCCATCCACGAATAGCTTATCAAACCAACATACACCCCCCTACCCCATCGTAAATGACCCTTGACAACTCTGAGATAATGTTTATTAATTTCAAGCTGTGCGGTTAGGTATTAGCTGTTTGGTTTTAACTTTTGAAGGTTATTAGGTTGAAAAAGCGAATATCGTATATCGATTACATGAATATCGAATTATGAAGTTTTTGAGAAGTTCCCAGATACCTAACCAACTAGTCATTTGAACATCAAAGGAGATAAATATGATCCATATTGAAGACTTGAGCAAGTACTACCACAGTCTTTGTGCTGTGGATCATATCACCCTTGATATACACAAAGGAGAAATCTTGGCCATCTTGGGGCCGAATGGCGCCGGGAAAACCACCACGCTTAGAATGCTCACCGGCTTTCTCCGCCCCACCACCGGCAGTATCCGGGTTAAAAACTACACTATTGATGAACATCCACTCGAAATCAAGAGGCTCTTGGGATACCTCCCAGAATCCGCCCCCCTTTATCATGAAATGCTTGTCTATGACTATCTCGATTTTGTAGCAAATATTCGACAGCTAAATGGAGACAAAAAACTTGCCCGCATCCGTCATCTAGCTAAGCTGTGCGATCTACATAGCGTAATGCACAGACCTATTAGTGAGCTTTCCAAGGGGTTTAAGCAGCGCGTAGGCCTTGCCCATGCCATGATGGATGATCCCGAAATATTGATCCTTGATGAACCAACCTCCGGTTTAGACCCAAACCAGATCATTGAAATCCGAAATATCATCCAAGAGATAGGAAAAGAAAAAACGGTCATTGTCTCCACACACATCCTTAGCGAAGCCGAGGCCACCTGTGATCGTGTCGTCATAATCAACCGCGGAAAGATTGTCGCAGATAGTAGTACTGAAATGCTTAAACAATCGACAGACGGAGAATATCTCGTTAATCTCTCTGTCCTCAATGCTGACTTAGAAACTGCAAGAAGCGAGTTCCTTTGCCTTTTGGGGGTTGTAGATGTTACCCAAATGCGAGGCACCAATAAAGAGGAACAAGAGGGAATTATACATTTGAGACTTACTTGCCGATCTCCTGAAGACCTTCGTGGCGCCATATATCAGAAAATAAAGGCGACCGACTGGATTCTGCTTGAGCTTTGCCAAGAAACAAAATCGCTTGAGAACATATTCCGAGAACTCACTAAGGGGGAAGGTTGATATGGGACAGGTTATACACATTTTCAAAAAGGAATTCATGGCATACTTTGTATCCCCTATTGCCTATATCGTCATATCGATCTTTCTACTGATAACAGGATGGTTCTTTTTCACGACCTTTTTTCTGAATAATCAGGCAAATCTTCGAAACTTCTTTGCCTTGCTCCCCATTATCTTCTCATTTGTAGTCCCGGCCATTACCATGCGACTATTTTCAGAGGAACTGAATGTGGGCTCTTATGAAACGCTCCTTACTATGCCCGTGACCCTCCGGGACGTTGTGGCTGGAAAATTCCTGGCAGCTCTTGCCTTTGTTATCACAATGCTTGTACCAACCGTAAGCTATCCTATCACCGTTTCATTCCTTGGCCGGCTTGACTGGGGTCCTGTTGCGGGCGGCTACATCGGTGCTATTTTACTTGGCGCAGCCTTTTGTTCAATAGGACTCTTTGCATCGTCTTTGACCAGGAATCAGATCATTGCCTTTATCATAGCTGTGGCCATTTGCTTCGTCTTGACACTCATTGACAAGATGCTCTTTTTCCTGCCTCGATCACTTTTGGGGTTCTTCGAATATCTTGGAGCCGATTTTCACTTTGAAAACATCTCAAAGGGTATCATTGATTCACGTGATATCTTGTACTTTCTGAGTGTAAGCTTCATCGGGCTTTATGCCGCCCACTTGGCCAGACAGGAAAACAATTGAGGAGGAATGAAATGGGTCTTGTGAATAGCTCAGGAAAATACATAAAATTTCTCACCTATCTGATTATCATAGTCCTGATAAATCTGGCGGGTATCACACTCTTTTTCAGAGTGGATCTTACGCACAACAACATCTACTCCATCTCCGAAGCAAGCAAAGGGGTTGTCTCAACCCTTTCAGAGCCGCTGACTATAAAGGTCTTTTTCAGCGAAAACCTCCCCGCACCTCACAATAACACAGAAAGGTACCTTCATGATCTCCTGCGAGAATACTCTGCCTATGCAAATGAACATTTTAATTACCGATTCTATAATGTCAGTCCCAAAGAAGGTGACATAAGCGAGAAAACCGGGGAAAATCAAAAACTGGCAAGAAACTACGGAATTTATCCTGTTCAGATACAGGCTATAGAAAAGGATGAGGTCAAATTCCAGAAAGCCTATATGGGCCTAGTTCTTATTCACGGTGATATCATTGAACGCATTCCTACCATTACTACAACAGACGGACTTGAATATAAACTAACAACCGCTATTCAAAAACTCAATAACAAGATCAGCGCCCTTTTGAGATTGCCTGAAAAGATACATGTCAAGCTCTTCCTTTCTTCTTCACTCAAGGCAGTCGCACCCTATATGCGCTTAAACGAACTTCCGGAACTGCCAAGAACGCTGGAAGAGATAGTCGAAACACTTAACGCCAAAAACTACGGCAAGCTGACATTTGAATACCTCGATCCAACAACAGACGAAAAAAGCAAAGCAGAATCGATGAAGTATCACTTGATGAAATTGGAATGGCCATCGCTATCCGGCGGAAAGATTCAGCCCGGCCAAGGAACGGTCGGCCTTGTCATGGAACATGGAGACAAAGTACGGGAGATACCACTGATCAATGTCATGCACATCCCCCTTATTGGAAAACATTATGAGCTCATCAATGCAAACGACATGGAAGAGATCATTAACGAAAACGTAGAATCGCTCATCGACATCAACGAAGACCTGGGCTATCTTGCAGACCATGGCACACTTAAGCTTTTAAGCGCCTCACCCATGAACCCAATGGGTGGACAAGGGATGGACTCCATTTCCAATTTTCGCACCCTAGCCTCACAAAACTACACTTTTAAAGAGATTGATCTAAAAGACGCGTCCATACCTGACAGCCTGAATTGCCTGGTAATCGCACGACCAACCGAGAGGTTCAGCGATCATGAACTCTTTCAAATTGATCAGTTCCTCATGCGCGGCAAGAACCTGGCTCTCTTTCTGGACTCCTTTAAGGAGGTAACACCTCAGCAACAGCAAAGCATGAGATTCAACCAACCGCCCAGATATATACCTGTAAATACCGGGTTGCAGAAGTTGTTGGATCACTACGGCATTGGTATTAAAAGCTCCTATGTAATGGATGAAAACTGCTACAAACAGCAAATCCCGGCACAATTTGGCGGTGGCGAGCGCAAGATCTATTTTGCCCCAATTATAAAAAATCCGTCCATCAACAAGGACATCTCCTTTATGGAAAATATCAAGGGACTCGTGGCCATGAAGATCTCTCCACTAGAACCGGACATGGTACGGATTAAAGAAAACGGGTTGGATGTCCATAAGGTGTTTTCGTCTTCAGACAAGTCGTGGGAAATGAGTGGCCAGATTAATCTTAACCCAATGTTTATCCGCCCCCCACAATCTTCCGACAAACAACAAAGTTTCCCGTTGGCCTATCTGCTGGAAGGGAGTTTCCCCAGTTATTTTGCCGGCAAACCGATTCCTGAAAAGGAATCGGAAAATAAAGGCTCTGAAAAGGGTCAAGAGGAAGAAAAAGAGAAAGAAGCCAAGGTAGATCTTTCCAAGATTGAGGGCAAGGGAGAAGTTCTTGCCAAGGGAAAGCCGGGCAAGATCTTTCTTATTGCCTCTTCAGAAATGCTAAAAGACAATATGCTGGACGAAGAAGGAAGAACGCCGAATGCCATGTTCGTTATGAACTTACTCGACTTTCTGAACAATAGAGAAGAAATCGCTCTTATGCGAAGCAAACAACAACGCTTTAACCCCTTGAATGATACTCAAGCCGGGACAAAAACCTTTGTCAAGTCTTTTAACATTGTAGGATTACCTGTACTAGTAATGCTATTCGGCCTTGTGGTATGGTTTGGACGGCACTCTCGCAAAAAGCGTATCAAGATGATGTTTCTGAACTAGTTCGTGCCCATCCACGAATCTTTCATAAATCAATGGGCACTGGCGTAAGTTTCCAGTTCAGAAATAAGCAATTTTCCGCAAGGTCAAGGAAATCAAGGGATTGCGCGGAGGCGTACAAGTGGTACGTCACACAAGCAATCCCGCAGATTGACGCCGAGATTGCGGAAAAGGGCCATTTATGGATGGAAACTAGTTCGTTTGTTTTAGAAAGAGGTTAAACAATGAAGGTAAAAAAGGAACTCATATTACTTTCTGTCGTCATAGTGGGACTTTCTTTATATCTCATTTTTCGCAATCAAGACAACACCCATTACAAGCTCCCGAAACTTGCCCATATCTCAGGCAAACTGATATCTAAGATCGAAATCTTAAAGCAGGAAACATCCATCGTCTTGAACAAGAAAGATAACTCTTGGCATATCGGCCCAGATGAGTATCCGGCCAATAGCGATAAGATAGAAAAGATGTTGGATGTTATCGAAGGACTCTCCTTAACTGCCCTGGTATCGGAATCTGAAAACTACAACCGCTATGATCTCAACGATGAAAAGAAAATTACCATTAAGGCATGGGAGGAAGGTGCCGTAAAAAGGACATTTGACATAGGTAAGGCTGCATCATCCTTCCGCCACACCTTTGTCAAACTGGGAAATGATGACAGGGTCTATCATGCCAGGGGAAATTTTATAAATGATTTTGGCGAAACTGTAGAAGAGTTGCGCGATAAGACCGTACTTGCCTTTAACCAAGACGAGATCCGGCAAGTACGTATCACTAAGGAAAAGACAGAAACCCAGTTTACCCGAACTGATATCCCCGTTGACGTCAAGACGACTGAAGAGCCCGACACGGCAACTCCGCCACCTTCACAGGTTCAAACCATATGGAAAACCGCCGATGATAAAAAGGGAGACAATGCCAACATAGAAAGACTACTCAACAGCCTTTCTAATCTGAACTGCCATGAGTACATCAACGACAGCAAAAAAGAGGATTTCTCAAATCCTATATGTACCATCGAGCTAAAAGGTACAAAAGAATACAGACTTTCCATCTTTCCCAAAATGGACAAGGAAGCCTCCGGCTATCCTGCTATATCTTCTGAAAACAACTATCCTTTTTCCCTTCGTGAAAGCCAAGTTGATAATCTTATGAAAGAACCCGATGAACTTGTTAAGGGGAGGTAATATCGTGAAGAGAATCGTGCTCGCATCGATCTTGTTGTTGGCATTTTGGGGATGCAAGGAAGATGTCCTCAATATCAAGATCAGATATGATCAAATTCAGGGTCTGGAAAAGGGAAACCACGTGGTCTTTGAAAGAAACTATATTGGAAATGTCAAAGACATATTCTATTCGGCAGAGGGCAAGTACGTTGTTGATGTGGTAATTAACAAAGCCTTTGCGAATGCGGCAAGTGATAACTCAGAGTTTTTCATCATTGACGACCCCAAAGGCAACAACAAGAAGGCCATAGAAATAGTCACAACTAGAGGCGGCGGGGCAACACTAGAAAACGGTTCAACACTTGAGGGTTCAACGAAGTCTGCAAACGACTTGGACCAGATAGGCGATAAGATTTACGAAGGACTTGAAAATGTAAGAAAAGGAGTTGAAGAATTCATAGAAAGCCTTGGTGGCATCTCGGAAAGCGACGAGTTCAAAAGACTTGAAAGGGAGTTAAAAGATCTGGCAGAACAAATGACGCGTTCAGGAAAATCGGTACACGACAAGATACAAAAGGAACTGTTGCCCAAAATTAAGGAAGAAATTGAAAAGTTGCGAAAAAGATTAAGAGAACTGGGGCGAGACGAGGAAGTGGAACCATTGGAAACTCAGGTAAAAAAGATGATGAAAAGGCAGATATAGCGGAGAATGAAGATTCTCTTGCATATGTGCTGCGCCCCATGCGCCATTTACCCTTTGAGGGTCCTTCGCTCAGAAGGGTATGACGTGATGGGCTTTTTTTACAATCGTAACATCCATCCCTATCAAGAATGCCTCCGTCGAGAGCAGGCGCTAAAAGGCTACGCAGAAGATATAGACCTTGAGGTTATTTACCAAGAAGGCTACAATATGGAAGAATTTCTGCAAAATGTTGTTTTCCGTGAAAAACAGCGTTGTAACTACTGCTACCACGACCGGCTAAAGAGCACTGTGACAATAGCCAGGCACGGCAAGTTCGATTATTTTACCTCCACACTTTTGCAAAGTAAATTCCAAAATCATGAACTGATAAGATCTATAGGAGAAGGTCTAGGTAAATCCTACGGTGTGCCCTTTTTGTATCAGGATTTTCGCCATGGATGGGAAGAAGGTATCGAAACATCAAAGCACCTAGATATGTACAGACAACAATATTGTGGTTGTATCTATAGCGAGAAGGAACGGTTTTTTAAAAATCATTAAAGTTCGTGACTACTCACGTAGTCAGGCTGAAGCTGTTTAGACTGCACGCGGCGCAAGCGCCTGCGCTGCGCGAAGGCTGAAGGAATAAAAAAAGTACATTGACGCACTTTGGTGGAAATAGAGCAGATTTTCGCACCAAAAATGGCTTCAAAAGAGCGGTATTTCAGTTTCTCCTAACAGCCTTCAGCCTACCAACCTGAGTAGTTACGAAGAAAACTTCATGATTCGATATTCATGTAATCGATATTCGTTATTCGCTTTTTTCAACTTCCATTTTCTTACATTCTTCCCAAAGCTTGTCCATCTCCTCAAGAGAGGCGGATTCCAACGAGCGCCCCTGTTTGCTTAACGTCTTTTCCACAAACTTAAACCTTGTAATAAATTTCGAGATAGCTTTGGAAAGGGCAGTCTCAGGATGAACCTTTATGAATCGGCTGAGGTTTACGATGGAGAAAAGCAAATCCCCGAATTCTTCTGCCAGCCGGTCTTGTCCACCTTTATCCAATACATCCTTTAACTCGCAGAACTCCTCTTCAACCTTCTTTAATACACCCTCGGTATCAGGCCAGTCAAAGCCAAACTTTGATGCCCGCTCTCCTAGCCTATAGGCCCGCATTAAGGCAGGAAGTTTCTTTGGTACACTATCCAGAAACGAAGAATCGGCATTCACACTGTTTCTCTTGGCTTCTTCCGTCTTAATTTCGTGCCATTGCGATTTCACGTCATCAACAGTTGATACGTCATTAACTTGACCAAAAACATGAGGATGTCGTCTGACCATCTTTTCAGTAATGCCTTCAATCACACCCTCGATATTGAAGGCATTGGATTCTTCAAAAATTCTAGCCAAAAACACAATATGAAAAAGTACGTCTCCCAGCTCTTCGCATATCTTGCCCGGAGCACCTAATTCAACGGCATGTAAGAGTTCATAAACCTCTTCCAATAAATAAAGCTTGATACTCTCGGGCGTCTGCTTTTGGTCCCATGGACAACCACGATCGCTGCGAAGGATCTTGACCAACTCAATGAGTCGATCATAGCAGTTGCCGGATCCTAGAGCTTTTTCCACGATTCCTTCAATGCCTTGATGTTATCATGAAATCTCTGTTTCATTTTCTCGGGTACAATAGCCACAAGCTTTTCTGAAGTGGAACTGACATGTGGGGCAAGTCGGGAGTGCTTCATTAGTGGAGAATTCGCGGGTAAGAAAGTTGTAAGGGCGATCAATAAGACTGAAATTATGAGAACAGCCTTTACCATGGCAAATGTTCCACCAAGGATACGATCTGCCCAACCTAACGCGGCTGCCTTAAATATATGTTTGAGAATAACACCTACAAAACCGACAGCCAGCAGAAGAATTGTAAATATCAAAAAGAAGCTGATAATACTTAGGTACGATTTGTTGGCAATCAAACTAGAAAACCAGACCGCCACCAGAGGATAATATGTGTAGGCCCCGTAAAACCCGATAAACACCCCAACGATGGACGTAATCTCCTTTATGATTCCCCGAAAGAGGCCTCGTATCAGGCAATATCCTCCTATTACGCAAATAACTATGTCAAGTGCATTCATCGGCAACGTTAGCGTTCACTTTCTAGAGATTTCCATATTACCCTGCGCCCTAATGATTACTGAGTCGTCTAACAAATGGACATATCCTAGTCAAGCTATTTTGTAGTTTGCAAATGTACATACATTTATGCTAGAAACACGTAGAAAGGAAATCAATACACAACTAAGATGGCATCTGCTGAAGCAAAAATCCACAAGATCACACTCGAAGACAATGTTCACGCAAGCACCTTGTTTGGCGAACAAAACAAGCATCTACGACAGATTGCTCATACAATAGATATTGAAATCCACGCAAGGGGCACGACTGTGACGCTGAAAGGCGATGCCATATCTATAGCCCTTGCCGAAAAGCTTATCCGAAACCTCTACGCCCTTGTGGAAGAGGATTATCCGCTTTTCCCCAGCGATATTGATTATGCAATCAATATCTTGAGCAATAACGATCGAGTCAACCTAAAAGAGATTTTTCTGGACACCGTTTACATAACATCCAAAAAAAGACCTATCGCCCCCAAAGGCTTAGCCCAAAAAAAGTATATTGATGCTATCAGAAAATTTGATATCGTCTTTGGCATAGGACCAGCGGGAACAGGCAAGACTTATCTTGCCATGGCCATGGCTGTGTCTTACCTGACAACTCACCAAGTCAATCGGATTGTCTTAACTCGCCCTGCCGTGGAGGCCGGCGAACATCTCGGCTTTCTGCCTGGAGATCTCTACGAGAAGGTAAACCCCTATCTCAGGCCGCTATATGATGCACTTCATGATATGATGAATTACGAAAAAGCCGCTCGTTTGATCCAGCAGGGCGCCATCGAAGTGGCTCCGCTTGCCTTCATGAGGGGCCGGACATTGAATGATGCCTTTGTAATCCTGGACGAAGCACAGAACACAACATCGGAACAAATGAAAATGTTCTTGACACGCCTCGGATTCACTTCGAAGGCCGTCGTAACCGGCGATATAACCCAAATTGACTTGCCTGAAGGCAGGGTTTCAGGATTAGTAGAAACAAAAGAGATTCTTCAACATATCAAGGGGATAGCCTTCGTCGACTTTTTCAAGGCAGATGTAGTTCGCCACCGTTTGGTGCAGGATATTATTGAGGCATATGAGCAAGGAAAATAACACCTTCACTACCAAGAAAAAGGCAAATGGAAATCCAGGTAGACAACAGGCAGAATCATTATACGATCGACTATAAGGATGTACAAAAGAAGGCAAGGACGATATTGGAGGCAATAGAATGCCCTCAGGCGGAATTATCCATTCTCATTGTAACCGATGATGAGATGGCAAAGTTAAACCAAACATATCTAAATCGTTCGGGTCCTACCAATGTTATTGCCTTTCCCATGCGGGAAGGTCCCTTCGCCGATGTCAACCCCAATCTGCTGGGAGATGTGGTCATTTGTCCTCATAGAGCTGACATCGAAGCTAGAGAAGCCGGAATCACTCCAGAAATCAGATTTAATCAGCTATTGATTCATGGCATACTTCACTTGTTCGGATTCGACCACGAAAAGAGACCAGAGAAGGCGGAAATTATGAGGGCCAAGGAAGAAAAACTGTTAAGCCTGCTGCAATCAGAAAATTCGTTAAACGATGATAAAATCGTAAAAAGTCCACAAACGGACGACACAGTAAAAAGCCCCGGATGCAAGGCGCGCGTACTGTCCTGAAACCACTTCAGTGGTGCTATCTTGAGGAATGAGGCGTACTTATCGTACGTCGCAATGATTTACCCTGTTAAATCGGCTTCGCCGTCTCGCGTAGCGAGAATTTAACAGGGCGGGGATGAAGCGCAACGCCGCAGATGGACTTTTTACAAAGTCGTCAAATTGGAGGAAGATAATAATGGCACAACTGGCGGTAAACGTTGATCATGTGGCAACACTCCGGCAAGCACGCGGAATCAATCTTCCCGACCCTGTCACCGCTGCGGCAATTGTGGAATTGGCCGGCGCCGACGGAGTAGTTGTACATTTGAGAGAAGACCGAAGACATATTCAAGATCGGGATGTACGGATACTTCGACAAACTGTGAAAACCAAACTGATCCTGGAAATGGCTGCAACAACGGAGATGATTGGCATTGCCAAGGAAATCAAACCGGACCTGGTAACATTAGTGCCGGAAAAACGCCAGGAACTGACAACCGAAGGCGGTCTCGATCTTCACTGTAACGAGGAAACCGTTGCCGAGGCAATTAATTCCATTCACAAACAAGGAACTCCCGTTAGCCTGTTTGTTAACCCAGACCCGGATCAGATCGAACTTGCCCGCAAGATCGCAGCTGATTGTGTCGAAATCCATACGGGAACCTTTTGTGACGCCATAGACGCAACGGGACGTAGTAACGCCTTTAGCAGGATAGCCCAAAGCGCAAAGCTGGCCCACAAGCTGGGCCTTGAGATCAATGCAGGTCACGGTCTGGGATATCATACAATCAAGTCATTTAAGGGGCTTTCTGAGATCAACGAGTTCAGCATCGGCCACAGTATCATTGCCCGGGCTGTCATGGTGGGTCTAGCCCGTGCTGTAAGAGAAATGGTTGAACTTATCAAGGAACTTTAATACAAACCGACAACTGATAACTGGTCACTGATCATGATCTACGGTATTGGAACTGATATAGTTCAGATTTCACGCATTGACACTGCATTTAAGCGCTGGGGTGGTCGATTCTTAAGGCGTGTTTTTACCGAAGCTGAAATCGAATACTGCAACACAAAAGCACAACGTGTCTCACATCTCGCACTGCGCTTTGCCGCCAAGGAGGCCTTTGCCAAGGCCCTTGGCCTAGGATTTCGCAACGGAATCAGTTTTCGCCAAATTGAAGTTGTTCACACTCACAACGGCTCCCCCGCCTTGAAACTCCACAGCAAGAGCAAGGATTTTTGTGAAAAACATGGCATAGAGAGGAATTTCCTCAGCCTCTCTGATGATGGCGATTATGCAATAGCCATGGTTGTTTTAGAGGCATAATTGAAATCAGAGAAATACGATATCATCACATCATGCCCCGAAGAAACATTTCACTTTGGGGTGTTGTTAGGCCAATATGTTACAAGCGGCTCTGTCATAGCCCTTAATGGGGAGCTGGGTTCCGGCAAGACCTGTCTTACAAAAGGAATCGCAAAAGGCCTTGATGTACCTAAAGACTTTTGTGTCACAAGCCCGACCTTTGCTATCATCAATGAATACCCAGGCCGAATTCACCTCTATCATGTAGACCTTTATCGGATCAACGAGGTCTGCGAGATTAATGACATTGGGCTTTCTGAAATCCTAGTATCAAATGGTGTAATAGTCATAGAATGGGCTGAAAAACTCGCTGAGATCTTACCGGAAGAACGACTGCAAGTCTCCATTTCAATTATCGACGATTATGCCCGCAAGTTTTATTTGACAGGACGCGGCCAAGATGCCATTAATTTGGCAAAAAAAATCCTGAGGTAGTACCAATGGCATTAATTGTTCAAAAATATGGGGGGACTTCTGTTGGAGACCTTAAACGAATCGGCAAGGTAGCCAAAAATGTGGCCAAGATTCACTCTGCAGGAAATGATGTTGTGGTCGTCCTCTCAGCCATGGCCGGCGTTACAGATCAATTGGTTCGCCTTGCATCTCAAATAACTGATAATCCCCATAGACGCGAACTTGACGTCCTTCTTGCCACGGGTGAACAAACAACAGTGGCGCTACTATGTATTACCCTGGAATCTATGGGCTACCCGGCCAGATCGCTTTTAGGATACCAGGCTGAAATTCTAACCGACCGCGCCTTCGGACAGGCTCGAATTGTCCAAATCAACGTAAATCGTCTCAAGACGCTCCTTTCTGAACGTAAGATCATTGCAGTTGCTGGTTTCCAGGGTCGCGATCGGAAAGGAAACATCACAACCCTCGGCCGTGGTGGCTCGGATACCTCCGCAGTAGCATTGGCAGCAGCGCTAAACGCCGATGTTTGTGAAATCTACACTGATGTTGATGGCGTCTATACGACTGATCCTAACATTTGCAGCACTGCAAGAAAGCTCCATGAAATATCCTATGATGAAATGCTAGAAATGGCAGGCCTAGGCGCTAAAGTCCTACAAGTCCGAGCAGTAGAGTTTGCCAAGAAATTCAACGTTGTACTACATGTAAGATCCGCTTTCAACGAAGAGGAGGAAGGAACCATGGTTGTTGAAGAAAATACAAACATGGAACAATTGGTAGTGTCTGGAGTCACATACACCAAGGACCAAGCCCGCATAACTATGACTAAGGTTCCTGATAAACCAGGTGTTGCATCAAAAATACTTACCGCCATTGCTGATGCCAACATTGTGGTAGACATGATAATCCAAAATACCCGCAAAGGCGGGCTCACAGACATCACCTTCACAGTACCCAAGACCGCCTATAAACAAGCGATGGCAATAGAACAAGAAATCGCTCAACAAATCGGAGCCGAAAATGTATTTGGAGATGAGAATATCGCCAAGGTCTCCATAATCGGCGTTGGGATGCAAAGCCACTCAGGTGTTGCAGCCAAAGCCTTTACTGCCTTAGCCAATGAAAATATAAATATCATCATGATCAGCACATCCGAGATAAAAATCTCATGTGTGATTGAAGAAAAATATACGGAACTTGCTGTGAGGACACTCCATAATGCCATGGTCCTTGAGGAAACTTGACAAGATGAGATGCTTCACCACATCTCAGCAGACTATCTTGCTCGCGACCGCACTAACCATCCTACTTGCCAATATCCTGGGACATCTAACTAATTCCCCTCTCCATATCTCTTCTCAGAAGCCCAACGTTTTCCATCAATACGCTGTAGAGGTCTGTGGGACCGTCTGCAAGCAAGGTATTTATCTGTTCGAAGAAAAACCAACGATTCGTCAAGCTATTCGCCACGCACAAGGACCTGCAAAGTTCTTCCCGTCTGACATCACTAACAAAAAAATATTGCAATCCGGCATATCCATAGATCTTGAAAACACCCTCACTAATCCGACCGTGCTGATATCGAACATGGAGCCCAGGAAACAAATCGTACTCGGAATTCCTTTTAACCTCAATAAAGCAACAAAAAACGACTTGTGCCTAGTGCCTGGAATTAGCCACACCCTCGCTCAACGTATTGTTAACTACAGGGCTACACAAGGTGCGTTTAAAACATGGCACACCCTGAAAAAAGTAAGGGGGCTTGGCCCTCAAACCCTTAGAATGCTTGCCCCCTATCTTCACATCTAAAACTAAATTAAAAAGCCCGAACGACCATGTCGTTCGGGCTAATAAAATTCGGCGGCGACCTACTCTCCCACTCAGCTACCCGAGCAGTACCATCGGCGCTGAGGAGCTTAACTTCCGTGTTCGGAATGGGAACGGGTGTTTCCTCCCCGCCATAACCGCCGAAAACTTATGTCTAAGAACTCGTCTCTGTCGGTGTACCTATTAAAACGCTCAATCATCGCTTGTTAGCATTTAGTTATGGTCAAGCCGCACGGCCAATTAGTACCAATCAGCTTAATCCATTACTGGACTTACACCCTTGGCCTATCAACCTTGTAATCTTCAAGGGGCCTTTAGTTTCACAGGTTTCCCTGTGAAAGGGATATCTAATCTCGAGGTGGGCTTCCCGCTTAGATGCTTTCAGCGGTTATCCCTTCCAAACGTGGCTACCCAGCTATGCCGCTGGCGCGACAACTGGACCACCAGAGGTTTGTCCATCCCGGTCCTCTCGTACTAGGGACAGCTCCTCTCAAATATCCTACGCCCGCGAAAGATAGGGACCAAACTGTCTCACGACGTTTTAAACCCAGCTCACGTACCGCTTTAATTGGCGAACAGCCAAACCCTTGGGACCTGCTTCAGCCCCAGGATGCGATGAGCCGACATCGAGGTGCCAAACAGCGCCGTCGATATGAACTCTTGGGCGCTATGAGCCTGTTATCCCCGGCGTACCTTTTGTCCGTTGAGCGACGGCCCTTCCATGCAGAACCGCCGGATCACTAAGACCTACTTTCGTACCTGCTCGAAATGTCTCTCTCGCAGTCAAGCTCCCTTCTGCCTTTACACTCCACGGTTGGTTTCCAATCAACCTGAGGGAACCTTCGCGCGCCTCCGTTACTCTTTGGGAGGCGACCGCCCCAGTCAAACTACCCACCAGACACTGTCTTTCGCCCTGCTTCAAGGGTCGAAATTAGAACCCTAGAGTAGCCAGGGTGGTATTTCAAGGGTGGCTTCCCCTCAACTGGCGTCAAGGGTTCACAGCCTCCCACCTATCCTACACAAACTACTCCAAAATCCAATGTCAAGCTGTAGTAAAGGTGCCGGGGTCTTTCCGTCTTTTCGCGGGTAGACGGCATCTTCACCGCCAATTCAATTTCGCTGAGTCCCTGGTTGAGACAGCGCGGAAGTCGTTACGCCATTCGTGCAGGTCGGAACTTACCCGACAAGGAATTTCGCTACCTTAGGACCGTTATAGTTACGGCCGCCGTTTACTGGGGCTTCAGTTCAATGCTTCTCCACCAAAGGCAGATAACACATCCCCTTAACCTTCCAGCACCGGGCAGGCGTCAGACCCTATACATCGTCTTGCGACTTAGCAGAGTCCTATGTTTTTAGTAAACAGTCGCTACCGCCGTTTCTCTGCAGCCCTCTTCAGCTCCGCTCGCAAAGAGCCTCACCTACATGAGGGCACACCTTATTCCGAAGTTACGGTGTCATTTTGCCGAGTTCCTTAACCAGAGTTCTCTCAAGCGCCTCGGGATACTCTCCCTGCCTACCTGTGTCGGTTTCCGGTACGATCACCTGATTGTCTCGCTAGAGGCTTTTCTTGGCAGTTCGGGATTAGCCAGTTTATGTCCGTTTACGGACTCCTCATCACATCTCGGCGTTAAACGAAGAGGTGGATTTGCCTGCCTCTTCCGCCTACCTGCTTGAATCCCGTATTCCAACACGGGAATGGCCTACCCCACTGCGTCCCCCCAATCGCTCTCGCCCCCGAAGGGACATTGACAATCCGGTGGTACAGGAATATTAACCTGTTTTCCATCACCTACGCCTTTCGGCCTCGGCTTAGGGATCGACTAACCCTGAGCAGATTAGCTTTACTCAGGAAACCTTGGGCTTACGGCGTGCCGGTTTCTCGCCGGCATTATCGCTACTCATGTCAGCATGGTCACTTTTGTTCCGTCCACCCGTCCTTTCAGTCAAGCTTCAACCAGAACAAAACGCTCCCCTACCATCTCCGCCGATAAATCGGCGAAAATCCGCAGCTTCGGTAATGTGCTTAGCCCCGTTACATTTTCGGCGCAGACCCACTCGACCAGTGAGCTATTACGCTTTCTTTAAAGGATGGCTGCTTCTAAGCCAACCTCCTGGTTGTCTGTGCATTTCCACTTCCTTTCCCACTTAGCACATATTTGGGGACCTTAGCTGGCGGTCTGGGCTGTTTCCCTCTCGACCATGAATCTTATCACCCACAGTCTGACTCCTGCAATAAAAGATAACGGTATTCGGAGTTTGGTTGGGTTTGGTAATCTTTTAGGACCCCTAGCCCATCCAGTGCTCTACCCCCGTTACTCAGTTGCAAGGCTATACCTAAATATATTTCGGGGAGAACCAGCTATCTCCAGGTTTGATTAGCCTTTCACTCCTATCCACAGCTCATCCAAGTGGTTTTCAACCCACAATGGTTCGGGCCTCCATCCCGTGTTACCGAGACTTTACCCTGGCCATGGATAGCTCACCTGGTTTCGGGTCTACTCAGCGCAACTAATTCGCCCTATTCAGACTCGCTTTCGCTCCGGCTACACCTATCGGCTTAACCTTGCTACGCTAAGTAACTCGCTGACTCATTATGCAAAAGGCACGCAGTCGCGCTAGATTAACCAAAGCTAATCTATAGCGCTTCCACTGCTTGTAGACAAACGGTTTCAGGTACTATTTCACTCTCCTCACAGGAGTACTTTTCACCTTTCCCTCACGGTACTGGTTCACTATCGGTCGTTAAGGAGTATTTAGCCTTAGGAAATGGTCTTCCCGGATTCCCACAGGATTCCACGTGTCCCGCGGTACTTGGGTGTTCTACCCAGAGAGTCTATTTCATTTCGCCTACAGGGCTTGCACCTTCTATGGCGAACCGTTCCAGATTCTTCGACTATGAAATAGATTTCTGACTCTCCGACACATCCGAAACTGTGTCCGGCAAAATCCCACAACCCCGATGATACAACGCTTTCGGGCTTTAACATACCACCGGTTTGGGCTGTTTCCATTTCGCTCGCCGCTACTTTGGAAATCGCTATTGCTTTCTCTTCCTAGGGTTACTAAGATGTCTCAGTTCACCCCGTTAGCCTCCCGCGCCTATGTATTCAACGCGGGATTCCCTGGCATTACCCAGGGTAGGTTTCCCCATTCGGAAATCTCCGGATCTAAGTCTGTTTGACGACTCCCCGAAGCTTAGCGCAGTCTGCCACGTCCTTCATCGCCTCTTAACGCCAAGGCATCCACCGTATGCCCTTATTAGCTTGACCACAACAAACATGCTATACAAGCTATGAATTGAACGCTTTAATACGTACACCCAGCTATTTTCAAAGAACTATCTGACGCGCTTGCGCCTGAGCCAAATGCTCAAAGCCAAACATCAACCAAATTGATGTCCGCCCTTGAGCTTTTGTTTCGTGAAGGTGAATGGGTATTTGGTGGAGGTGAACGGGTTCGAACCGATGACCTCCTGCGTGCAAGGCAGGCGCTCTCCCAGCTGAGCTACACCCCCTCTTTTATTGCGGATCGCGGAATTCAATCTGGTGGGCCTAGTTGGAATCGAACCAACGACCTCACGCTTATCAGGCGTGCGCTCTAACCGAGACTGAGCTATAGGCCCACAAAGCCACCACCCACATCCCACCAAATACTCCAGCAGGTTCTGGCCATCATTTCCCTACTAGCTAGCACCCAGCCTAGAGCCAGCCCGCCCCAAACCTTCTATTTCTTCTAAAAGAGCAAACCTTTGATCATTCAAAACTAAATAGTGAGCGTGTTTGCTAGATCATCTTCCTCTTCTATATTTTCCTTAGAAAGGAGGTGATCCAGCCGCAGGTTCCCCTACGGCTACCTTGTTACGACTTCACCCCAATCACCAACCATACCTTAGGTATCTACCGCCCCAAAATGGGGTTGGTCCAACAACTTCTGGTACAGTCAACTCTCGTGGTGTGACGGGCGGTGTGTACAAGGCCCGGGAACGAATTCACCGTGGCATGCTGATCCACGATTACTAGCGATTCCAACTTCATGGAGTCGAATTGCAGACTCCAATCCGAACTGAGGACTGTTTTTTGGGATTAGCTTACCCTCGCGAGTTCGCTGCCCTTTGTACAGCCCATTGTAGCACGTGTGTAGCCCTGGGCATAAGGGCCATGAGGACTTGACGTCATCCCCACCTTCCTCCCCGTTGACCGAGGCAGTATCTCTAGAGTGCCCAGCCGAACTGATGGCAACTAAAGACAAGGGTTGCGCTCGTTGCGGGACTTAACCCAACATCTCACGACACGAGCTGACGACAGCCATGCAGCACCTGTCACCAAGTTCCCCAAGGGGCACATTCCTCTTTCGAGGAACTCCTTGGGATGTCAAGCCCAGGTAAGGTTCTTCGCGTTGCGTCGAATTAAACCACATGCTCCACCGCTTGTGCGGGCCCCCGTCAATTCCTTTGAGTTTTAGCCTTGCGACCGTAGTCCCCAGGCGGAACACTTAATGCGTTAGCTGCGGCACAGCAGGAGTCAACACCCGCTACACCTAGTGTTCATCGTTTACAGCGTGGACTACCAGGGTCTCTAATCCTGTTTGCTACCCACGCTTTCGCGCCTCAGCGTCAGTATCGGTCCAGGAAGTCGCCTTCGCCACCGATGTTCCTCCTGATATCTACGAATTTCACCTCTACACCAGGAATTCCACTTCCCTCTCCCGTACTCAAGCCCCCCAGTTTCGGACGCACTTCCGGGGTTTAGCCCCGGGCTTTCACGCCTGACTTAAGGGGCCGCCTGCGCGCCCTCTACGCCCAGTAATTCCGAATAACGCTTGCACCCTCCGTATTACCGCGGCTGCTGGCACGGAGTTAGCCGGTGCTTCCTTCAGTGGTACCGTCAGTGCCTCGTGGTATTATCACGTGACAGGTTCTTCCCACTTGACAGAGCTTTACGACCCAAAGGCCTTCTTCACTCACGCGGCGTTGCTGCGTCAGGGTTGCCCCCATTGCGCAAGATTCCTCACTGCTGCCTCCCGTAGGAGTCTGGACCGTGTCTCAGTTCCAGTGTGGCTGATCGTCCTCTCAGACCAGCTAGCCATCGTCACCTTGGTAGGCCTTTACCCCACCAACTAGCTAATGGCACGTGGGCTCATTCCCAAGCAATAGCTTACATGTAGAGGCCATCTTTAATCCGGTGTACCGCAGTACTCCGGATGTCATCCAGTATTAGTCCGCCTTTCGGCAGGTTATCCCAGACTTAGAAGTAGATTACCCACGCATTACTCACCCGTGCGCCACTTTACTCCCCCGAGCAAGCTCGGGGTTTCTCGTTCGACTTGCATGTGTTAGGCACGCCGCCAGCGTTCATTCTGAGCCAGGATCAAACTCTCCAATTAAACTTCAAAATCATCCGAAGAGCCTAGCTCAACACAAGCTCACTACCTAGTTTTCAAAGATCAAAGACACTCAACAAATTCGGGCTAAAGATAACACTCAACTTTCGCCTTGTCAAGTTCATTTCCCCTGTAGGGATAAGTTCTCTTAATTATACTCACGCTTAGAATTTGTCAACAACTTTTTTTGTCTTGGCCAAAGAATTCTCTGCTTCAGCCTTTCGCTCAGATTTCACTCGGATTCTGTGATACCGCTTTTTCCCGGCTCTCAACAAAATCTCTTTGTTATTTAAATCGTTACAAGTAATCACCGTGTCAATGTTGTCGATCCGCCTATCGTTCACATACCCCCCGCCCTGCTGGATAAGCCTTCTTGCTGCGCTGGACGAATCAGATAGTCCAACTTCGTGAAATAGTTTAAATGCTGGAATACCTTCAGCAAGTCTCGCCCTACTCATAAATGAATCCGGTTTTGTCACACTTAGCTTGGCTCTAACGTCTACCCTGCCTCGGATAGAGGCCGACAGGTTGGCGAATTTACTCGTCGCATCCTCAAGAGCGTCTCTTGCTTCATCCTCTCCATGGGCCAGCTTTGTCGCTTCAAAGGCTAGTTCTGCTTTCGCTGCGTTCAAATCTACACCTTCTAGATTATCGACCTCCCTGACCTTCTCCATGGGCAAAAACGTGAAAAGTGCCATAAACCTAGCAACATCTCTGTCATCGGTGTTTATCCAGTACTGAAAGTATTCTCGGGGAGAGGTCCGTTCAGGATCCAACCACACCGCCCCTTTTGCAGTTTTCCCCATTTTTTCCCCTGAACTGGTTGTTATCAGAGGAAATGTAACCCCGTATGCCGCACCTTGCTCTACACGTCTGATAAGTTCTATGCCAGCCACAATATTTCCCCACTGGTCGGAACCACCCATTTGCATACAGCATCGTTCGGTTTTGTAAAGATGCAAAAAATCATAGGCTTGCAATACAGAATAGTTAAATTCGATAAAATTCAGTCCCTTTTCAAGTCGAAGCCTACACGACTCCGTAGCCAGCATTCTATTGACACTGAAGTGTCGTCCAATATCTCTTAGAAAAGAGATGTAGTGAAGCCCTGTGAGCCAATCCGCATTATTTACTAATAACGCACGCCCCTGTTCAAAACTCACAAATCTGGCCAGTTGTTTCTTTATGCCCTTGGCATTCTCATTGACCTCATCAAGTGTCAACATCTTGCGCATTTCTGTCTTTCCACTTGGGTCCCCGACTAAGGCCGTACCACCGCCTACCACCGCCACAGGTCTGTGACCATGCCGCTGCATGTGAGCCAAGGCCATTATTGGGATCAGACTTCCAACATGTAAACTTGATGCAGTAGGATCAAAGCCAATATATCCGGTTATCGGTTTGCCAAACAACTCATGAATGGCTTTATCGCCGGTTGTCTGCTCAACAAAACCACGCTGCTTAAGTGTGTCTAGAAGGTTGTCCACATTATTCCTTATTTGGCAAATCCTACCGCTCGCGTCTCTCTAATGACAGTCACCTTGATCTGACCAGGATACGACAGCGATTCTTCTATCTTTTTGGCTATGTCCCGACTTAGAAGAACGGTTTCAGCGTCAGAAATCTTTTCGCTTTCAACAATAATCCGCAACTCCCGACCGGCCTGAATCGCATATGCCTTACCAACCCCTTTAAAGGACCTAGCAATATTCTCCAAATCCTCCAACCGTTTGATATAACTTTCCAGTGTCTCTCTTCTCGCACCCGGCCTTGCCCCAGAAAGCGTATCAGCCGACTGTACTAACACTGCCATAATAGACTTCGGAGGAACATCCTCGTGATGAGCAGAGATCGCATGAACAACGCGAGGCGGTTCACCGTGCTTCTTGGCCAATTTAGCCCCGATGAGAGCATGAGGACCTTCAACTTCGTGATCTACGGCCTTACCAATGTCGTGAAGCAACCCTAGCCTCTTGGCCTGCTTAACGTCCAATCCCAATTCAGCAGCCATAATGCCACACAAAAACCCCACTTCTATCGAATGTTGCAAGACATTCTGTCCGTAGCTGGTTCGAAATTTCAACCTTCCGATATGTTGGATCAATTCACCATGAATACCATGTACACCCATATCAAAAGCAGCTTGCTCACCCGCTTCTCGGATCTCTTTGTCTATCTTTTCAGATACTTTCTTAACCGTTTCTTCTATCCTGGCTGGATGGATTCGTCCATCAGTAATCAGCATTTCCAAGGAAAGTCGCGCAACCTCACGTCTCACACAATTGAATCCAGACAAAATTACTGCTTCCGGCGTATCATCTATAATCAAATCAACTCCGGTAGCAGCCTCCAACGCCCTTATATTACGCCCTTCCCGGCCTATGATACGGCCTTTCATGTCATCACTTGGCAAGTTTACAACTGAGACTGTTTTTTCTGCTACATAATCTCCAGCATAGCGCTGAATAGCCGTAGCCATAATTTTTTTCGATTTTCGATCCGCCTCTTCCCGAGTTTCATTCTCAATACGCTTTATGAGCTTTGCCCCCTCATATCGAGCATCACTCTCCATAGCCTTAATCAAAAGCGTTTTAGCTTCTTCGGCAGTAAATCCAGAAATCTTTTCCAGCTGCGTCTTTTGCTCCTCTATTAGAGCTTGATACTTGCTTTCCTCAGCCTTAACTGAGCTTTCCCTCCGATTTAGATGTTCTTCCTTCTTTC
This sequence comes from Desulfobacterales bacterium S7086C20, assembly GCA_001751075.1. Lineage (GTDB taxonomy): Bacteria > Desulfobacterota > Desulfobacteria > Desulfobacterales. The sequence continues at coordinate 30,391 of MAVP01000241.1, forward strand.
CAATATTTGCGTCGCGCTTTTCCAGTTGCTCTAATTTACCGTCAATGTTCTCTTCCTTTTGCGTGAGGCGCTTTTCTCTCTTCCTTAGTCGAGCTACATTGTCCTTCGTCTCTTTTTCAAACTCAATCTTCATCTGATAGAGTTCATCTTTTACATGAAGCTTTGCCTCCTTAAGAACCGTTTTGGCCTCTTTATCTGCCCTATCAATAATACCGCCGGCTTCTTGTTCTGCAGCAGTAATTTTCCTTGCGGTCAGCCTGCTACGAATCCAAAAGGCTATTAAGAATCCAACGGCAAAAACAATAACACTCAGAAATATCACAGCTGTAATATCCATATGCACACCCTTCCAGCTTCCGAGGAAGCGGTCTATCATTGATGGACGAAATTCTTGGAGCTTAGGGTTCGTCACGAAATAAGTGTCTCAAAATTGCGAAGGATTTTGGGTTGTATTCAAGGCGCTTGGGCGGGGACATACCGAGGTATGTGACCAACCGAGCAACGCAGAAGACGGCCCAAAAGACCGGCAAGATGTGACAGTAATTGAGTGACGAGCCCTTAATGTGGCGAGAAAATAGTGAAGGTAAAATATTCGGAAGGTTCTATGCCCATAATTGGCTGTGCCAACTGATGGGCAAGCACTGCTTACTGATTAGTCAAAACATACCTTGTTTGATAACTAGGTAACCAAACTTTATCATTGGAAATACGACCCACCCACATGTCCCGGCACAGGTGTTGCTCAGAAATCGCTTTGTCCCGTTACCAACAAACCATATTTTGTCCAAATTATATCTCAGCATTCAGTGTCTTTCTTCCGCTACCGTCTAACTTAATATAAGAATTAACCCCCACCTTTGTACCGTGTCAGCAGGCTATCTTGAACCTGTTCGTGCAGGTGGGCACCTCGTTACTTCTTTAGGCTTTTCTGTGATACACAGAACATGCACACCAAAGCAAGAGAAGGTTCCCGTTTTATAAGTGTTGGCTCAAAGAACTTGCAACTGAACACGCGCACGGCAGGGGCCTCGCCCACATTTGTTCTATTCACACATTTTCGTCGATATAGTTAACCAAACTTCTGCAGCGATTATTTACATCCTTCCTCAACGCTTCGTGTCCTTGCTTTAGCACAAAATAATCGTTAGCAATATTTAATGCCGCTAAGATCACCGTATCCAATTTGCTCGGTACATCCGCTGAGGCCTTGGCTTTTTCTATCTCTTTGACAACATAACTTGCGATACTGTCAGCATCTGAGGCTTCTGAGTCCGCCTTGAACCTATAGGTCTGATCGAACAGCTTTATGCTAATTACTTGGCCCACGAAGATTCAGATTAACCTTTTAGCCCTCATCATTTTCGTTATTCGAACACCTGATCCAATTTTCCTAAGAGACTATCCATCCTGGAGCGAATCATTGATCTTTCTTCCAGGTAACCTTGTTCGCTTTCATCCTTCGCCGCAAGGCTCTTTTCAAGCTTTTCTACCTTCTTTCCCAGTTCGGCCTTCGTGTTCTGAAGCTCATTGCACATCCGGACAAGTTTTTCTACCCTATCTTCAAGCTTCTTAAATTGCTCCGAAAAACCCTCTTCATCCACTATGAACCCCACGGCAAAAAGCCTAGATTTTCAAAAACCTACTTCCGCACCCTACTTCCTCCTATTGAACTATATATATTTATAGACAATTATACCCATAAAAGTCAAGAGGAATTTAGTCGCCCCTTTCTCTTGCCCTTATCGACCATTGTCCATCAGCTATTGCTAAATCCTTTTTGGTGTTAACTCCTAAGACCTCAAAGGAATCCTCAACCCTTATAACATACGCGGGCACATTGTCTTGATACGCCCCTTGCACTATATCCGTCAAATAAAATTCTCCTTGGGCATTGTCTGCGTCCAAAGTCGGCAAAAACATCTTTAGAAAATCGACATTTATGCAATACGTTCCTGTGTTGACCGTTTTAATATTTCTTTGCTCTTCTGATGCATCAGATTCCTCAACTATACGACATACGTTACCCTCCGAATCCAACAAGATTCTCCCGTATCCAGAAGGATTCTCCAGCTTTGTGGTCAGAAGTGTCAACATTTTTGCACCTTCCTTGTGCTCATTAATCAACGAGTTAAGTGTACGTTTGCGTATCAAAGGTGTGTCGCCACACAGAACAACTACATCCTTTGTTGTCATGTCAAGCTTAAGCAAGGCCGTCATGACCGCATGCCCAGTTCCCAGTTGCTCTTCTTGAATTGCGAAGCGCAACATCGGGTAGTCTACTAAGGCTTTCCTCACTTGTTCGCCTTGATAGCCTACTACTACCACAACACACGGGACCACCGCCAACGCGGTTTCCACCACGTAATGGATCATCGGGCGCCCCGATATCTCATGAAGGACCTTTACCTTATCCGACTTCATGCGGGTGCCTTTGCCGGCCGCCAGTATTACCGCCGCCATATCTTTCATACACAGACCTCAAATCCAAATGAAGCTCCAAGCAGCCCCGCTGCAGCGGGACGGGGTATCAGAGCAAAATTCCGCCGAAGCCTACCCGGCTTCGCTCTATCGAGCTTCGCCGTGGTTCGCCTCGCCATTTTTCCCTGTATCAAGTTGCAGTGTATTCTGGCGAAGGCGAAAAAAAAGGGCATGTCAAACGACCTGCCCTTTTGCCTTATAAATTTTGTCCTGGTCTCCCGAAACGGGCTAACTAGGCGCCTCCTTGGCCCTGTACAACACCTATCCTGCTAATAGCACGCTGAAGCGCCGCCTGAGCCCTTAGAAAGTCAGTATCTTCCTCTCTGCCCTTCGCGGCAAGCCGTTCCTCTGCCCTTTTCATGGCATCTTTGGCTCGCTCAATGTCAATATCTTTCCGCCGTTCCGCAGACTCAGCCAATATAGTAACCTTTTTAGGCAAAACCTCGGCAAAACCACCACTTACAAATACAACCCGCTCGCTACCTGCCTTGTCTCTATACCGGAGATTTCCCACTTTAAGCGTTGTCAGAAAGGACGTATGCCCAATCAGTACGCCAAACTCGCCGTATTCTCCGGGCGCCATAACAATCTGCGCCTCCTCAGAGACCACAGCATTGTCTGGAGTAACCACCTCTAAAGTAATGTTTCCTGCCATATCACCACCTACCCCTTAGACGCTTTTTATTCAATCGCAGCCATCTTCTCGGCCTTCTCCTGAGCTTCCTCAATGTTGCCGACCAAGTAGAATGCCTGTTCTGGCAACTCGTCGTGTTTGCCTTCACAAATCTCTTTAAAGCCCTTGACGGTATCCTCCACCTTGCAATACGCGCCTGGTTTGCCTGTAAAGGATTCAGCCACATGAAATGGCTGGGACAGGAATCTTTGGATCCTTCGAGCCCTTCCCACAGTAAGCTTATCCTCGTCTGAAAGCTCATCCATACCAAGGATAGCGATAATATCCTGGAGATCCTTGTACTTCTGCAAGGTCACCTGCACGGTACGAGCCACAGCGTAGTGATCTTCACCAACGATATTCGGATCCAGAATCCGGGAAACGGAATCCAACGGATCCACCGCCGGATAGATCCCCATCTCCACAATCTGCCTGGAAAGCACCACCGTACCGTCAAGGTGGGCAAACGTGGTAGCAGGCGCCGGATCGGTCAAGTCATCCGCAGGCACGTAAACGCACTGTACTGCCGTAATTGATCCCTTTGTGGTTGAGGTAATCCGCTCTTGAAGCTCTCCAAGGTCAACCGCCAGTGTGGGCTGGTATCCAACAGCAGACGGCATACGCCCGAGCAGCGCTGAAACCTCCGCGCCGGCCTGGGTGAATCGGAAGATGTTGTCGATAAACATCAGCACGTCTTTACCTTCATCATCCCTAAAGTATTCTGCAGCAGTAAGCGCCGACAGAGCTACTCGCGCACGGGCGCCGGGTGGTTCCGTCATCTGCCCGTAGATTAATGCAGCCCTTGGGAGAACACCTGAATCTTTCATCTCATGATAGAGGTCGTTTCCTTCACGTGTGCGCTCGCCCACGCCGGCAAATACTGAGATGCCGCCGTGCTCCATGGCGATGTTGTGCACCATCTCCATCATGATAACGGTCTTTCCAACACCAGCGCCACCAAACATACCCATCTTGCCGCCCCTCGGAAAAGGCACAAGCAGGTCCAAAACCTTTATACCACTTTCCAAAACATTAACCGAGGTGTCCTGCTCAACAAGCGATGGCGCCGGCCGGTGGATCGGAAGCGTTTTCTCCCTGCTCACATCGCCAAGGCCGTCCACAGGCCTTCCAACAACGTTTAATACCCGTCCAAGGCCGGCCGCGCCTACAGGCATCATAATGGGTTCACCGGTATTCTTAACAGGCATGCCGCGGACCAGACCATCCGTCGAATCCATACCGATGGAGCGCACCACACGGTCTCCCAGGTGCTGGGCCACTTCTACAACCAGATTATCCTCTTCGTCACTGATAGACGGATTGGTAATCAAAAGG